>NZ_JBEZOK010000010.1:0-158568 GCF_040706515.1 Streptomyces sp. NPDC047880
AGTTCTCAAGGAACGGTCGCTTCCTTTGTACTCACCCTCTCGGGCTTTCCTCCGGGCGCTTCCCTTCGGTCTTGCGTTTCCGACTCTATCAGATCTTTCCGATCCGATTTCCTCGGTGCTTTCCAGGTTCCCGCTTCCGCGTTTCCCTTTCCGGCGGTTCCGACTTTATCAGAAGTTTCGGGCCGGACTGACCGGCCACTCATTTCCGAAACATCGGGAGGGGCTTCAATGAAATCAGCGTTTCAAGAAGCAGATAGATGTTCACTCTGGCTGGTTTGGGACTAGAGCCCATCTCCAGGCAACTGTTCAAATCTACCTCCCCGCACTTGCCGTGTCAACGGCTCCTGTGGGGCGAAGAGGACACTAGCAGTTGAACGGACGTGGTCGCACATCCGCCGGTCGGCGGGACGATCAAGCGGCTGTCGGGACGGTCGCGCTGCGCTCCGCCGCCTCGACGTCACCGGTCTCTCCCGCGCGGGCGGCCCGGCCACCCACGACGTAGACGTAAGCCAGGAACGCCACTTCGGCGGCGACGCCGATCGCGATGCGGGCCCAGGTGGGGAGGCCGGACGGAGTGACGAAGCCTTCGATGGCGCCCGAGACGAAGAGGACGAGGGCCAGGCCTATGGCCATGCCGATGGCGGCTCGGCCTTCCTCCGCGAGCGCCGTGCGCCGCGTCCGGGGCCCGGGGTCGATGAGGGTCCAGCCCAGGCGCAGACCGGTTCCGGCCGCGACGAAGACGGCGGTCAGTTCCAGCAGGCCGTGCGGGAGGATCAGGCCCAGGAACGTGTCGAGGCGGCCGGCCGAGGACATCAGGCCTACGCCGATACCGAGGTTGAGCATGTTCTGGAAGAGGATCCAGAGGACCGGGAGTCCGAGGAAGACGCCAAGGATGAGGCACAGGGCGGCGGCCCAGGCGTTGTTCGTCCACACCTGGGCGGCGAAGCTGGCGGCCGGGTGGCTGGAGTAGTACGTCTCGTACTGGCCGCCTGGGCGGGTGAGCTCACGGAGTTCGCCGGGTGCCGCGATCGAGGCCTGGACCTCGGGGTGGGTGCCGATCCACCAGCCCAGGAGGGCCGCGACCGCCGTCGAAAGGAGCGCGGTGGGTACCCACCAGTGCCGCGACTTGTACACGGCGGCCGGGAAGCCGTGGGCGAGGAAGCGCGTCACGTCGCGCCAGGAGGCGCGTCGGGTACCGGTCACGGCACTGCGCGCGCGTGCCACGAGCTGGCTGAGCCGACCGGTGAGCTGCGGATCGGGGGCGCTGGACTGGATCAGGGACAGGTGCGTGGCGGTGCGCTGGTAGAGGGTGACGAGTTCGTCGGCCTCCGCGCCGTCGAGGCGGCGCTGGCGACGGAGGAGGGCTTCGAGGCGGTCCCACTCCGCTCGGTGGGCGGAGACGAAGACGTCGAGGTCCATCGGTGTGCCTGCTCCTCGGCTGGTCGTCGGAGGCTCGTCGTGGATCAGCTTGTCGTACTACGGTGCGATGCGCCCTCAGCTTGGCAGACTGGCCCTGTCGGGGGCAGGGCAGGGGAAGGACGACGGGCGTGAGTGAGCTGGTGACGGGCGAGGCTGTGGCGTTGGAGCTGCGCCCCGCGAGGCTGCCCAGCAGGGCGCTGGCCGTGCTGCTCGATCTGGTGGCGGCCATGGCCGTCTATGTCGCGGTGACCATCGTGCTGGTCACTTCCACAGCCTCCCTGGATGAGGCAGCGCAGACGGCACTGTCGATCGCGTCGTTCGTTCTCGTGCTGGTCGGCGTTCCGATCGCGGTGGAGACGCTCAGTCACGGGCGATCGCTCGGGAAGATGGCATGCGGTCTGCGGGTCGTGCGGGACGACGGGGGACCCATCCGGTTCCGGCACGCGCTGGTGCGGGGCTTGATCGGTGTGATCGAGATCCTCATGACGTTCGGGATCGTGGCCTGTATCGCCTCGTTCGTGTCGGCGCGTGGGCGGCGGCTGGGAGACGTGTTCGCGGGGACGCTCGTCGTGCGGGAGCGGATTCCGGTCGCGCGGACCGGTTTCGTACCGCCTCCTCCGCCCTGGCTGGCGGGGCGGTTCGCGGAACTCGATCTGTCGGCGGTGCCCGACGGGTTGTGGCTCGCCGTCCGGCAGTACCTGACGCGCATGCAACAGCTGGATCCGCAGGTGGGCTTTTCGATGGCGGAACGGCTTGCGGCGGATCTGGCGGAGCGTACGGGGGCTCCGGTGCCGCCGGGGGTGCCGCCGACCGCCTATCTGGCGGCGGTCGTGCAGGAGCGGCAGGCACGGGAGGCCCGGCGGGCCTTCGGGGGTGAAGCGGCCCGGACGGCCACGTCCTCCGCCGCCGCTCCGATGCCGTCCGGCGGGGAGCGGCCCGCGGAGTCACCAGGTCGGCCGGTGCAGCCGGGGGGATCGGTGAGCGAGCGGCATCCCGTGCAGCCGAGGAGTTCTGCGAGTGAGCAGCAACCGGTGCAGCCGGGGGCTGCGGCAGGTGAGCGGCCCGGCACGGGGTTCGTGCCCCCGGCGTAGTGAAAGGCGCTGCCTCCGGCGTGTGAAGGGCGCAGCCTCCGGCGTCGTGGAGGGTGAAGGCGTCGGTGTCGGCTCCGGTGCGGCTGCCCGCTCAGGTGAACGTCGACGGTGGTGATTCCAGGTCTTCGAGTTCGATGCCGGGGGCCGCGAGCACCACGTCCCCGGCGATGTGCACGGTGTGTTGCTCGCCCGTGTCCAGGGCTGTGACCTGGTATTCGTCCACGGTCAGGGGGCCGTTGTCAGTGGCGTGTGCTTCGCTACTCAGCAAGGCCCAGGACTGGTCCACGGTGCGTGGTGCGAGGACCGGGTCCGTGAAGGCGACGAGGCGTATGCGGGTGGCTGTCGCGGAGGGGGTGAGGCGCAGGAGACGGGCGGTCGCGACGAGGAACGCCGGGGACGCGCCGGTGAAGGCGTGGGCGCGCACATTGCCTTCGGTGGCCTCGGTCCCGGTGGGGTCGGTGCGGACCCAGGTGACGCCGTCGAGGGCGGCGCCGCGGACCTGCCAGGCGGCGGCGTGGAGTTCGAGGCGGAGGGGGCGACCGAGTTCGTCGAGGGTGAGGTCGACGGAGCCGTGGTGATCGCCGGTGGGGGTGGTCAGCTGGGAGACGTAACGCCAGCCGGAGGGGCCGGGGGCGCACTGGAAGTGTTCGTCTGCGAGGGGGGTGTGATCGTGCGGATCGTGGAGCGAATAACGGCCGCGGGGCATGGGGGTCCTGGGTCTTGACGGGCTGGGCCGGTCTCGGCCGGTCGGGAACGGGGCAGGCCCCCGGCACGGGGGTGCGGGGGCCTGCCTCGGAGGTCCGACCGGTGGTGCATCAACCGGCGGCGAACCACCGGTGGCGCATCAACCGGTGGTGAACCGGCCGGCAGCGGTGCTGCCGGGGCTCAGTAGCGGTAGTGGTCCGGCTTGAACGGGCCCTCGACCTTCACGCCGATGTACTCGGCC
This sequence comes from Streptomyces sp. NPDC047880, assembly GCF_040706515.1. Taxonomy (NCBI): domain Bacteria; kingdom Bacillati; phylum Actinomycetota; class Actinomycetes; order Kitasatosporales; family Streptomycetaceae; genus Streptomyces; species Streptomyces sp. NPDC047880. The sequence continues at coordinate 3,457 of NZ_JBEZOK010000010.1, forward strand.
TGCTCGGGGCGGAGCGTGGTCAGCTTCACGCCGAGCGCGTCGAGGTGGAGGCGGGCGACCTTCTCGTCGAGGTGCTTGGGGAGCACGTAGACGCCGGTCGGGTACTCGTCGGGCTTGGTGAACAGCTCGATCTGGGCCAGGGTCTGGTCCGCGAAGGAGTTGGACATCACGAACGACGGGTGGCCGGTGGCGTTGCCCAGGTTCAGCAGGCGGCCCTCGGACAGGACGATGATGACCTTGCCGTCGGGGAAGGTCCAGGTGTGGACCTGCGGCTTGACCTCGTCCTTGACGATGCCGGGGATCTTGGCGAGGCCGGCCATGTCGATCTCGTTGTCGAAGTGGCCGATGTTTCCGACGATGGCCTGGTGCTTCATCTTGGCCATGTCCGAGGCCATGATGATGTCCTTGTTGCCGGTCGTGGTGATGAAGATGTCGGCCGTCTCGACAACGTCTTCGAGGGTCGCGACCTGGTAGCCGTCCATCGCGGCCTGGAGGGCGCAGATCGGGTCGATCTCGGTGACGATCACGCGGGCGCCCTGGCCGCGCAGGGACTCCGCGCAGCCCTTGCCGACGTCGCCGTAGCCGAAGACGACGGCGGTCTTGCCGCCGATGAGGACGTCGGTGGCGCGGTTGATGCCGTCGATCAGGGAGTGGCGGCAGCCGTACTTGTTGTCGAACTTCGACTTGGTGACCGCGTCGTTGACGTTGATCGCCGGGAACAGCAGGGTGCCGTCGCGCTGCATCTCGTACAGGCGGTGGACACCGGTGGTGGTCTCCTCGGTCACGCCGCGGATCTCCGAGGACAGCTGGGTCCACTTCTGGGCGTTCTCACCCAGGGTGCGGGTGAGCAGCTCCAGGATCACGCGGTGCTCGTCGGACTCGGCCGTGTCGGGCGAGGGGACCTTGCCGTCCTTCTCGTACTCCACGCCCTTGTGGACGAGGAGGGTGGCGTCGCCGCCGTCGTCCAGGATCATGTTGGGGCCGCCGGTGGGGCTGTCCGGCCAGGTCAGGGCCTGCTCGGTGCACCACCAGTACTCCTCCAGGGTCTCGCCCTTCCAGGCGAAGACGGGGACGCCCTGCGGGTTGTCGGGCGTGCCCTTGGGGCCGACGGCGATGGCGGCGGCCGCGTGGTCCTGGGTGGAGAAGATGTTGCAGGAGGCCCAGCGGACCTGCGCGCCGAGGGCGACCAGAGTCTCGATGAGCACGGCGGTCTGCACGGTCATGTGCAGGGAGCCGGTGACACGGGCGCCGGCCAGAGGCTGCGCCTCGGCGTACTCCTTGCGGATCGCCATCAGGCCCGGCATCTCGTGCTCGGCGAGGGTGATCTCCTTGCGGCCGAACTCGGCCAGGGAGAGGTCGGCGACCTTGAAGTCCTGTCGGTTCTCGACAGTCGTCATTGCGAGCTGCTCCTCGGAGTGTGGGTCGAGGGTGGGTACGGCTGGTCTGCGCGGCGGCGGACACAGGAGTGCCCGGAAGAGGACACAGGCATGCCCGCGTACGCGCAGCGCAGTCCGTCGGAGGCCCTCTCTCCCTCGGCCGGTCCGCGGGGGACCGCCCGACCGCCATCAGCAGCGACGTCTGGCTCCGTCCCAAGCTACACCGGGCGCGGGGGCGATCCCCAGTCTGTCGGCGAACACATCGAGCCGATCATGTGACGAAGCGGGGGACGTTCGGGTGGCCGGAGCGGATGACGGGACGGGGCCCGCCGAGTGGTTCGGCGGGCCCCGTGGGCCGGAGCGGAAGGGTCAGTGCTCGTCGGCGGGGTGGGGCGCCGGGCCGCCCGGGGAGGCCTCGGGGTCGGAGCCCTTGGCCGCTTCCCGCTCGCTGTAGATGTCCGGCTCGAGGTAGATCACGCGGGCGATCGGGACGGCGTCACGGATGCGGGCCTCGGCGGCGTCGATGGCGGAGGCGATCTCGGTGGCGGTGTCGTCGTGCTGCACGGCGATCTTGGCGGCGACGAGGAGTTCCTCGGGGCCGAGGTGGAGCGTGCGCATGTGGATGATGCGGGTGACGGTGTCGCCGTCGACGATCGCGGCCTCGATCTTCCGGGTCTCCTCGACGCCGGCGGACTCGCCGAGCAGCAGCGACTTGGTCTCGGCGGCGAGGACCAGGGCGATGAGGATGAGCAGGACGCCGATGCAGAGGGTGCCGATGCCGTCCCAGACGCTCTCGCCGGTCAGGAGGGCGAGGCCGACGCCGCCGAGCGCGAGGACCAGACCGACGAGGGCCCCGAGGTCCTCCAGGAGGACGACCGGGAGCTCGGGGGCCTTGGCGTGGCGGACGAAGTCCTTCCACGAGCGCTGGCCGCGCAGGGTGTTGGACTCCTTGATGGCCGTGCGGAAGGAGAAGCCCTCGGCGATGATCGCGAAGACCAGAACGCCGACGGGCCAGTACCAGTGCGTCAGCTCGTGCGGGTGCTTGATCTTCTCGTAGCCCTCGTAGAGGGCGAACATGCCACCGACCGAGAAGAGGACGATGGAGACGAGGAAGGCGTAGATGTAGCGCTCGCGGCCGTAGCCGAAGGGGTGTTCGGGGGTGGCTTCGCGCTTCGCCTTCTTGCCGCCGACGAGGAGCAGTGCCTGGTTGCCGGAGTCGGCGACGGAGTGGACGGATTCGGCGAGCATCGACGACGAGCCGCTGAAGAGGAACGCCACGAACTTCGCCACCGCGATCGCCAGGTTGGCGCCCAGTGCCGCCACGATCGCCTTGGTACCGCCTGACGCGCTCATATGTTCGCGTTGTCCCTTCGTACGCCGTTCCAGGGCCCGGGCGATCGCCTTGGTGCACGCCCGTGGCTTTGCCCGTGCTTGACGGTGGGCCATTGTTGCAGCCCGCCGCCGGAGCGGTGAGTCAGGTCACCAGCACGGGGTTCCCGAAACGGTCAGGCGACGACGGTGGCGCGGAAAAGCGTTCCCGTACCGGACACTTCGGCCTTTTCGCCGGCCGGGACGAACACGGACCGGCCCGGGGTCAGGTCGTGTTCGCCAGCCCGGACGGTGCCGGCCGTGCAGAGCAGGATCTGCGGTGTGGGTCGGGTCAGGTCGTGGGCGGCGCCCGCCTCGGGCAGGACGTAGCGGGAGAGGCGGAACTCGTCGATGGGGGTCTCGTAGACCTCCTCGCCGTCCGGGGAGGCCTCGGGGCGCAGGACGCCGGGGTCGCTGGGGCGGAAGCGGACGATGCGCAGGAGTTCGGGGACGTCGACGTGCTTGGGGGTCAGTCCGCAGCGCAGGACGTTGTCGGAGTTGGCCATGATCTCCACGCCGAGGCCGTTCAGATAGGCGTGCGGGATGCCGGCGCCGAGGTAGAGGGCCTCGCCGGGCTGGAGCCGGACGTGGTTCAGTAGCATCGCGGCGATGACACCGGGGTCGCCCGGGTAGTGGTGGGCGATGTCGGCGTAGGGGGCGTAGGCGCCGCCGAGGCGGGTGCAGCCGGTGGCCGCCTCCGCGACGGTGCGGGACATCTCGTCGGGGTCGGCGGTGAGGATGGCGGTGAGGACCTCGCGCAGGGCGGCGTCCTCGGGGTGGGCGTGCAGCAGGTCGACGTAGGGCTTGAGGGAGTCGACTCCGAGGTCGTCGAGGAGGGCGGCGGCCTCCAGGGGGTCGCGGAAGCCGCACAGACCGTCGAACTCGGTGAGGGCGCAGATCAGTTCGGGCTTGTGATTGGCGTCCTTGTAGTTGCGGTGCGGGGCGTCCACGGGGATGCCGCGCCGCTCCTCGTCGGCGTAGCCCTCCTGCGCCTGTGCGAGGTCGGGGTGGACCTGGAGGGAGAGTGGGCCGCCCGCGGCGAGGATCTTGAGGAGGAAGGGCAGCCGGGGGCCGAACCTGGCGACGGCGGCGGGCCCGAGTTCCTTCTCGGGGTCGGCGGCGACGACCTCGACGAGGGTGCCCCGGCCGGTGCGCGAGGGTGCGCCGGGGTGGGCGCCCATCCACATCTCCGCCTGCGGTTCGCCGGTCGGTTCGACGCCGAGCAGCTGCGGGATGGCCGTCGTGGAACCCCAGGCGTAGGGGCGGATGGTGTTGTCGAGGCGGTCCATGGGGTTCTCTCTGCGTGGTGCGGGGGCGGGCGCGTCAGGGTGTCCCGGGCAAGATCAGGCCCTCGAAGCGAGCGCCAGGTAAACGGCGGCGAAATCCGTGATGGCGATCAGTTCCGCGAGGGTTTCCAGTTCGTCGCCGGCCTCCGGTTCGAGCTCGCTGATCGGCGTGTCGTGGCTGAGGGCGAGGTCGCGGGCGCCGGGGGCCGCGGTGAGGCCGCCGATGGGGCGGTCGCGCAGCAGGACCACGCGCGCGTGCAGGGCGGGGGGCTCCTCGACGCGGTCGCGGAAGAAGTCGTCGGGGTCGGCGCTGGCGGCCAGCGGGCCGGCGAGCAGCGCGCTGTGGGCGGCGAGGGCCTCGGGGAGTTCGGCGACGACCGCGGGCGTGCCGGACAGCTCGGCGAGGGCGGCGGCGAAGCGGCGACCCGCGGGGCCTGCCGAGGTGCCCTCGGTCCAGACGACCGGGAGGGCGTCGGCGAGCTCGGCGGCGAGGGTCTTGGCGGCGTTGCTGTACGTGGCGATGGCCGGGCCGCAGCGTTCGGCGACGTGGTCGAGCCGGTCGGCGACCTTGCCTAGGGCCTCCGGCGGAGCGGCGAGCACGCCGGTGCGGTCCAGGAGGGCGAGGAGCGGGGTGAGCAGGGCCCACAGGACGCCGGGGGCGGACGCGGCGAACGGCTCGTCCTGGTCGTAGGGCGCGGTCGCCACGGGCACGAACAGGCCGTGCGCGCCGGCGACGGCGTCGGCGAGCGGGGTGCGGGCGGGCGCTACGGCGACGACGGAGCAGCCGCGGCGGTAGGCCTGCTCGGCGAGCAGTGACAGGCCGGGTTCGGTGCCGTCCGGCGTGGTGATCAGCAGGAGGTCCACGGAGCCGACCCAGCCGGGCAGTTCCCAGCGCAGGGCGCCCGCGGCCGGGGCGACACCGGTGGGGGCGAGGCGGGTGACCGGGCTGCCGGCGCCGGCGAGGGTGCCGATGAGGTCGGCGGCGTGGGTGGCGGCGGCACCGGGGCCGGCGATGAGGACGGCGCGGGGGCGGCCGTCCGGCTTCAGGTCGTTGACGCCCGCCTCGGCGGCATGGCGGACGGCGGTGCGTACGCGGGCGCCGGCTTCCGCGGCGCCGCGGAGCAACCCGCGGTGGTCGGCCTCGGCGAGGCCCTCCGGTGAGTCGAGCAGCGATTCGTCGAGCATGGGCGGCAGCTTCCCATCGCCGGGGTCCGTTGTGAGGTGTCCTGGATCGTGCCCGCTGTGCCGGGGGCTATGTGCACCGAGGGTCGCCTCGGCGGGTGCGCCCCCTGCCGGTCACGCGGGGCGGCGGGCCTCGTCGACGAGCAGGACGGGGATGCCGTCGCGCACGGGGTAGGCCAGGCCGCAGCCGGTGCCGGTGCAGATCAGCTCGGTGTCCTGCTCCCTGAGCGGGGAGTGGCAGGCCGGGCAGGCGAGGATCTCGAGGAGGCCGGTTTCGAGGGGCATGGAGGTTCCTCCGGGGTGCGGGCGCTTGGGGTCGTGCCTGGTCAGATTACCGCCGGTGGGGGTCGGGCCTCAGCCTCTGATGATCCCCAGCACCTCGTCGCGCACCCGGGCCATCGTCCCGGCGTCCCTCGCCTCCGCGTTCAGGCGCAGCAGCGGCTCCGTGTTGGAGGGGCGGACGTTGAACCACCAGTCGGCGGCGGAGACGGTGAGGCCGTCGAGCTCGTCGAGGGTGACGCCCTCGCGGGTGCCGTACGCGGCTCGGATGGCAGCGAGGCTGGCCTGCTGGTCGGCGACCGTGGAGTTGATCTCGCCGGAGCCGGCGTAGCGGTCGTACTGGGCCACGAGGGAGGACAGGGGGCCGTCCTGGCCGCCGAGGGCCGCGAGGACGTGCAGGGCGGCCAGCATGCCCGTGTCGGCGTTCCAGAAGTCGCGGAAGTAGTAGTGCGCGGAGTGCTCGCCGCCGAAGATCGCGCCGGTGCGGGCCATCTCGGCCTTGATGAAGGAGTGGCCCACGCGCGTGCGGACCGGGCTGCCGCCGTTCTCCTCGACGACCTCGGGCACGGACCAGGACGTGATCAGGTTGTGGATGATCGTGCCCTTGCCGCCGTGCCGGGCCAGCTCGCGGGAGGCGACCAGGGCGGTGATCGCCGACGGGGAGACCGGCTCGCCGCGCTCGTCGACGACGAAGCAGCGGTCGGCGTCGCCGTCGAAGGCGAGGCCCAGGTCGGCGCCCTCCTCGCGGACCCGCTTCTGCAGGTCGACGAGGTTGGCGGGGTCGAGGGGGTTGGCCTCGTGGTTGGGGAAGGTGCCGTCGAGCTCGAAGTACATCGGGACCAGCGTCAGGGGCAGGCCGGCGAAGACCTCGGGGACGGTGTGCCCGCCCATGCCGTTGCCCGCGTCGACGACGACCTTCAGGGGGCGAATGGACGTCAGGTCGACCAGGGAGCGCAGGTGGGCCGCGTAGTCCGACAACGTGTCGCGGGCGCTGATGGTGCCCGTCGACGCGGCCGCCTGCGGGGCGCCCGACTCGCTCCAGCGCTCGACGAGTTCGCGGATGTCCGCGAGGCCGGTGTCCTGCCCGACGGGAGCGGCGCCGGAGCGGCACATCTTGATGCCGTTGTACTGCGCCGGGTTGTGGGAGGCGGTGAACATGGCACCCGGCAGGTTCAGCGCGCCCGAGGCGTAGTACAGCTGGTCCGTCGAGCAGAGGCCGATCTCCGTCACGTCGGCGCCCTGGGCGGCCGCCCCGCGCGCGAAGGCACGCGACAGGCCCGGTGAGGAGGGCCGCATGTCGTGCCCGGTCGTGATGGCGCTCGCGCCGGTGACCCGCACGAAGGCCGCCCCGAAGAGCTCGGCCAGGGACTCGTCCCACTGGTCGGGGACGACCCCGCGTACGTCGTACGCCTTCACGACCTGCGACAGATCAGCCACGGCCAACCTTCCTGGAAAAGTACTGTCGGTCCGCACAAACTACCCCCGCCCACCGACAGCGCGCCGGGCGGATGCCAAGACGGCACCCGGCTGTCACCTCAGGTCAGGGCAGCATCCAGCCCAGGACCGGAGTGCTCCGGCCGATCACGATCAGGCACATCACCAGCAGCAGGCCCGGGCTCCACGGCAGCACCTTGCGCAGCAAGTCGCCCTCACGGCCGGCCAGTCCGACGGCCGCGCAGGCGATGGTGAGGTTCTGCGGGAGATCATCTTGCCGAGGACGCCGCCGGAGCTGTTGGCGGCGGCCAGCAGCTCGGGCGAGAGTCCGGACTCGCGGGCCGCGGTCACCTGGAGGGCGCCGGAGAGAGCGTTGGCGGAGGTGTCCGAGCCGGACACGGCGACGCCGAACCAGCCGAGGACGGGTGACAGGAAGGCGAGACCGGCTCCGGCCGCCGCGACGCAGTGGCCGGTGGTCGCGGCGGCCGGAGAGGTTCATGACGGAGGCGAGGGCCAGGACGGACGTCACCGTCGGGATCGCGAAGCGCAGTTCGCGGACAGTGGCGAGCCACTCCCCGACCGCCACGCGCGCGTGGACGCCGCTGACGACGGCCGTGAGGATCCCGGCGAGCAGGACGAGGGTGCCGCCGGTCGACACGACGGGCCAGCTGAAGACGTCACCGCCGACCGGTACGCCGTCGGGCCCGGCGACGTCCAGGAAGGGCCGGTCGAAGGTCCGGGTGGTCCGGGCGAGCCAGTCCTTGACGGGCGGGATCTGCGCGGCGGAGAAGATCACGACGATCAGCGCGTAGGGGGCGTACGCGCGCAGGACCTCGCGGGGCGGGTCCAGCTCGTCGAGTTCCTCGCTGCGGTCGCCGGTCAGCACACCGGCGCGTACGGCATCGGTGGCGGGCACGCGCGCGTGGTACGGCGACCAGGGCTCCGGCGCCGGCCAGGGCGGCGGCGATGTCGGCGAGTTGGGCGGAGAGGTGGTTGGAGGCGGCGAACTGGGCGACGGCGAAGGCCACTCCGCACGCCGGGGCGGGCATCCAGGTCTCGCGCAGGCCCCGTCGCCCGTCCACGGGCCATACCAGCACCAGGGGCATTACGAGTGCCAGCAACGGCGTCTGACGGCCCACCACGGACGCCGCGGAGTCCAGGGACAGCCGGTCACCTGGGCGAGCGTGACGACCGGTGTGCCCATCGCGCCGAACGCCACGGGCGCGGTGTTGGCGACCAGGGCGACGACGGCGGCGCGCACCGGTTCGAAGCCGAGGGCGACCAGCATGACCGCGCTGATCGCGACGGGCGTGCCGAAGCCGGCGAGCGCCTCCAGCAGCGCCCCGAAGCAGAAGGCGATGACGAGGGCCTGGATGCGCGGGTCGTCGGAGAGCCTGCCGAAGGAGCGGCGCAGGATGTCGAAGTGCCGGGTGCGGACGGTCATCCGGTACACCCACAGGGCGTTGACGGCGATCCACAGGATGGGGAAGAGGCCGAAGACGACGCTCTGGGCGCCGCCGGAGAGGGTCTGGCCGAGGGGCATGCCGTAGGGGCGAGCCAAGCGGCCAGGACGGCGGCGAGGAGGCCGGTCAGGCCCGCCAGGTGGGCCTTCCTGCGGACGCCGCCCAGCAGCACCAGGACGGTCACCAGGGGCAGGGCCGCCACCAGGGCGGACAGGCCGAGTGAGCCGGCGAAGGGTCGGAGCTCCTGGACGCACACGGGCGACTCCCCGGTGTCCGCCGTGCTTCCGTCATGCGAAAGCGATTTCCCGCAGCCTCACACCGGGATGGCCATGTCCGCGCCAAGCTCACGCCAATGGGTGCGCGCGTGAAGGAATCGGGGGGCCGGGTCAGTTGTCGGGCGACCGCAGGACGCGCAGGTGCCCGCGCCGCGCGACCTCCCGCGGGTCGGCACCGCGGCCTCCGCCGCCGGCCTCGGCCGCCCGCTCCTGGGGGCGGGCCGCCTCGCGCACGGCGTTCGCAAGCGCTTCCAGGTCGTCGCCGCTGGGGCGGGCCGGGGCCGAACCGTCGAGGAGCCGGACGACCTCCCACCCGCGCGGGGCGGTGAGGCGCTCGGAATGCTCGGCGCACAGGTCGTAGCAGTGGGGTTCGGCGTAGGTGGCGAGCGGGCCGAGGACCGCGGTCGAGTCGGCGTAGACGTACGTCAGCGTCGCGACGGCGGGACGGCCGCAGGCGGTGCGCGAACAGCGACGTACAGGGCTCACGATGTTGGACGGTACCGCACTCTTGAGCGGGCCGCGACGACTCTCCACCAGGTCACTCCCCCGTGTCGTGCTGTGAAACGCCGCACACACCCTTTCGGGCGTACCTTTCTGACCTGGCAGGACATCGACGCCCGAGAGGTCGAACAGCCCGGCAAGCGATCAAGAGTTATCACAAAACCCTCAAATAGCACGAGGTCGCCGGTCTCGGCGGGATACGGATTTGAGCCCAACCTTGGCTTGAATGGTCATGTAACGACATGGCCTGCGGCGGCGGCCGGAAGCCGCCCCTGCCGCAGTGCGGTGCCGGGCACGGCGGCACGCCGGGGACTACCCTTCACCAGTGATGGACAAGCCCGTAACGCCTCGTGCCGCCGCCCCCGGCCCCCGCCGTCGTGATCGCCACGGACGGGGCATGCGCGGCCCGATCGCACCGCCGCAGGTGCCGCTCGCCGCGAGCCGCGCGGACGTGTTCGCCGATCTGGTGCAGGACTCCGTGGAGCGTCTGGAGCGGCGCTGGCCCCAACTCGCCGACATCGACTTCCTGGTTCTCGAGGTGCCGAGGCTCGACGGGCCCGGTCAGGCCTGGAACGACGAGGCCGTGCCGCTCGGCGGCACGATCAGCGCGCGCGAGGGCCGCCCCGCGCGCGTGGTCGTCTACCGGCGGCCGGTCGAGATCCGCACCAAGGGGCGCGACGAGCGGGCGGCGCTGGTGCACGAGGTCGTCGTCGAGCAGGTCGCCGAGCTCCTCGGGCTGACGCCGGAGACGGTGGACCCGAGGTACGGCGAGGACCAGGGCTGAGGACGGACGTCACCGGCTGCCGGCTGATCCGGACGGTCGCCCGCCTGCGGATCTACTTCTGGAGCACCGACAGGTCCTCGTCCGCCTCGGGTACCGCCACCGTCCCCCGGTCGTCGGGCAGTGTCTGGATCGTGAAGGCGGGGACGCCGCCCTCGTTCGCCGCCAGGGTGCGGGCGCCGTACACCGGGCCGCCGGAGACCGGCTCGACCGTGAGCGCGTAGGTGCCCTTGAGGCCGCCGGGGACCGGGGGCTCGATGTCCTGGGTCGTGCCGGCCTTGATCGTGTACGTCTTCGACACCGGCGTGCCGCCCTCGCTGCCGGCCGAGGCGGTGACCTTGACCGTGGCCGCGGAGCCCGGGGCCGTCAGGGACAGGGTGCTGCCCTTGCCGCTGTTGTCGGCGGACGTCGCGCGCGTGCCGACGGGGCGGGTGGCCGGGATGAACGCCGTCTCCTGCTTGCCGCCCTTGCCGCGTACGACCTTCAGGGCCGCCACGACCGGCACGGACCGGTCCGTCGGGGTCAGCACCAGCGAGCCCGCCTCGCCGCGGGTGACGTCGCCCAGGTCGACCGCGGTCGTCATGCCGCCCTTGACGTGCACCGTCTCGTGCCCGGCCGGGGTGATCGGCCCGGAGGGGGAGGCGAGGCGCACCTTCAGGTCCGCGTCGGCGTCGCCGGGGGTGAAGGCGACCAGGCGCACGGAGGTGGCGTCCTTGGGGATGCCCGGCAGGACCAGGCTGCCCGCCGGGTCCGTGGAGGCGGGCAGCCAGTCGCCGCCGATCTTGTCGTCCAGGGCCTGCACGGCCGCGCCGACGCGTCCGCTGCGGACGTTGACGTGCACGGTGAGGTCGGTCTGCCGCTCGCCGGTGAGGGTGGACAGCAGGACCGGTTCGCTGGAGTGCGGCGGGACGGTGATGCCCTCCCCCACCGCGGACTTCAGGGCGCCGTCCTTGCCGTAGAGCTCGATGTCGACCACGGCGGCCGAGTCGTCGGGGTTCGTCAGGTGGACGTAGTCGGTGCGGTCGGCGGCCGTGTCGGCGCCGGGGAACCAGAAGTCGGTGTCCGGGGCGGTGCAGTTGACGCCCTGCAGGCCGCGCCCGGTGCCCGCGGCGACCTCGGTCGTCTCCTGGACGGTCCAGCCGGGCGCGAACCTGCCGTCGGCGGTCCCGACGAGGGCGGGCGCGTCGCCGCCGGAGCTGTCGCCGGTGACCGGCTTGCCGGGCTCCTTGGGCGTCAGCACGGGCTCTGCGGACTGGTCCTTGCCGGACTTCCCGCCGTCCTCGTCCCCGTCCTCGCCGCCGGACTTGCCGCCGTTCTCGCCGTCACCCGTGTCCTTGCCGTCGGGCGCGGCGTCCGCCGACTCCGGCGTGGCCGCGCTGAGTTCGGCCTTGCCGCCGCTTCCGGCGCCCTTGGTGACGGGCGTGAACGACGTGTAGGACGTCTCGGCGAGGTCGGACGTGCTGGGCGCCGGGCAGAGCAGGCTGGTGCGCTCCACGGGCAGTTGGGCCGCCGCCTTGGCGGTGTCCGTGCCCGGCGCGTCCGGCTGGGACAGCGCTGCGAAGCCGGTGACGGCGGCGAGCGCGGTCGTGCCGGCGATCAGGGACAGGGTGGTGCGGTTCACTGCTGGCTCCCGTCGGGACGCTCACTGCCCGTGCCGTGGGGGTGGTGCTGCTGCGCCGGGTCGTACGGCGTTCCGTAGCCCTGGCCCTGGCCGTAGGTCTGGTCGTAGCCCTGCTGGTAGAAGGACGGGTTCTGGCCCTGGCCGCCGTAGGCGTACGGGTCGTACTGGCCGCCCTGGTACGGGTCCGCCTGGTACTGCTGCCCGTAGGCGTCCGCCGGGTACTGGGCGTTCTGGTACTGGTCGCCGTATCCGGCGTACGCGCCGCTCTGGTGGCCGGCGTTGTCCCACTCGCCGTAGTTCTGCTGCTGGGGCACCGCCGCCGGCGGCTGCTGGGGCTGCGGGGGCGGGAACTCCTCGGGGACGGCGGCCTCTTCCGCCTCGGCTTCCGCCTGGGCGCGCAGGCGGCGGGCCCGGCGGCCCTCACCGGCGACGGCCTCGGCCGGGACGGCCGGCTCGTCGGGCAGGTCGTCGTCGATGTCGCGACGCCGGCCGGGCAGGGCGAGCACCACGAGGACGACGGCGAGCAGGCCCTGGGCCCACAGCCAGGCCGTGTGACCGATCGGGTCGTCGTAGGTGACGTCCAGCGTGCCGCCGGAGGCGGGGAGCCGGAAGCCCTGGGCCCAGCCGTCGACCGTGGTACGGGTCAGTGGCTTGCCGTCGAGGGTGGCGGTCCAGCCGTCGGCCGCGGAGTCGGCGAGGCGCAGCACGCGTCCGCCGGCGCCGGCGGGGATCCTGGTGTGGATGTCGACCGGCCCGGCGGCGACGGGCTGCGGGGTGCCGGAGGCGGAGACGACCGTGGCGCGCGCGACCTCCCGGTTGACGCGCCACAGCGCGCCGCCGGCCTGCTGGCTGAGCCGGGTCAGGCCGGGCGTGGCGTCCAGGACGCGGGTGACCTCGCGGGGCGCGCCCTGGTGGACCAGGACGTAGCGCACGGCGAAGCCGCCGAGCTGGTCGGCCTGGTCGGCACCGGAGCCGGCGACCAGGTTGGCGACGACCTTGTCGAGCCTGCCGTTCTCGCCGTCGGCCGCGGCGATCTCGCCGTCGCCGAGGCGTGCGCCGGAGCCGCGGACCAGCATGTAGCCGACGTGGGCGCCGGAGTCGCTGTCGAGGACGAGGGTGCGGGCCTGGTCGCGGGTGCTGCTCTCCTCGGCGACGAAGGCGGGGACCTGTGTCGGGTCGCGTCGCTCCAGGGGGGTGTCGGCGCCGCGGATCATCCAGCCGGCGGCGATGAGCAGCGGGCCCGCGGCCGAGGCGAAGGCGATCAGCACGGCGACCGGCTGGCGCCAGCCGAAGCTCTGCTCGGCCACGCGCGCGCGTGCCCCGTCGGCGCCGAGCGCGGCGGCCGCCAGGAGGGCCATGCCGTAGACGAGCGTCGCCGGTCCGGCCCAGGTGGAGCTGTTGGACAGGACGGCGAAGACGAAGCCGGTCAGGGCGACGGCCCAGGCGGTCCGGATGCCCGACTGGCGTTCCGAGCGCAGCAGGGCTGCGAGGGCGGCCAGCACGATGCCGAGGAGCATCAGGCCGCTGACGGTGCCCGGGCCGCCCGGGCTGGCGCCCAGCAGGTCGAGGGCGGAGGCGGCCGAGGGGCCGTACTCGAGGCCCGCTTCCTCGAGGAAGCCGAACGGGAGCAGGGTCAGTGACCAGGGGGCGAGGAGCAGCAGGGGCGTGCCGAGCTGGGCGAGGAACCGCAGCCCGTAGGCCGTGATGTCGCTCCGGCGCAGCACGAGCAGCCCGATGCCGAGGAGCAGCGCGATGGGCCACACGACCGGCGTGAAGGCGGTGGTGATGGTCAGCAGCAGCGCGTACGCCCAGGTGGCGCGCCAGCTGCCGCGCGCTCCGCCCCGCGTCAGGCCGCCGGCCGCGATGGCCGCACGGGCGATGAGCGGCAGCAGCGCGGCGAGGACGGCGGTGCCGATGCGGCCGCCGGCGAGGGCGCCGGTGGCGGCGGGCAGGAAGGCGTAGACGACGGCCGCCCAGGCACGCAGCAGCCGGGACTCGACGAGCGGGCGGGAGGCGAAGTAGGCGGCGATACCGGCCAGCGGCACCGAGCCGACGAGCAGGACGGTGACGGCGAGGCCGGTCGAGCCGAACAGCAGGGACGCCAGCATCGCCACGAGCGCGACGTACGGCGGCGCGGACGAGGTGCCGCCGGCGCCGACCGGGTGCCAGGCGTCGAGGTAGCGCGACCACAGCTCGCCGGAGCCGGCCGGGGCGGGCAGCAGGGCGCCGCCCGCGAGCGCGCCGCCGCCGAGGAGCTGGCGGCAGGCGACCAGGGAGACGAGGAGCAGCACCAGGAACAGGACCGGGCCGGGCTTGCGCGCGATGCGCTTGAGCCGGGCGAACTGCTCGATCTCCAGGAAGTCGGCGTCGTCGCCGCCGGGGCCCGATTCCACGGCGCTGCCGTGCCGTCCGGCGCCGGCCGCGACCTCCGGGTCGGAGCGGCCGACGAGGCTGCTCGCGACCTGCTCGACGGTGACGCGGACGGTCGCGCCGGGCGGCGGGAACAGAGCCCGCAGCTCGCCCTTGTCGATCTGGGGTGCGCCTCTGCCGCGCCGCCCGGCGAGGATCCGCTCGGGCCGGAGCAGGGTGCCCATCAGGCCGCGGATCTCGTCGACGGCCTGCCCGGGGACCTTCCCGACGAGGTAGGCCACGGTCCGCAGCACGGTGCCGAGCACGATCCGCAGGATCACCCAGGGGAGCACGGCCGTACGCGAGTTGACGAGCAGGGTGTAGACGGCGCCGGCCTTGTCGACCTTGTGCGGGGAGGCCGCCGTGCGGCCCACGCAGTCGACCGTGCGGCGCTCGCGGCTGGACGCCTCGGCGTGCCGGACGACCGCCTCGGGGGCGACCAGGACGCGGTAGCCGGCCGCGTGCGCGCGCCAGCACAGGTCGACGTCGTCGCGCATGAGGGGCAGGTGGCGGTCGAAGCCGCCGAGCTGCTCGAAGACGTCGCGGCGCACGAGCATGCCGGCGGTGGACACCGACAGCACGGGCCGGACGTGGTCGTGCTGACCCTGGTCCTGCTCACGGCGGTCCAGGCCGGTCCAGCGGCGGCCGGAGTTGGCGATGGAGACGCCGACCTCCAGCAGCTGCCGCCGGTCGTACCAGCCGCGGAGCTTGGGGCCCACGACGGCCACGTCCTCGCGGCCCAGCTCGTACTCGGTGTCCACGACCCGCAGCAGCTGGGCCAGGGCGTCCGGGTCGGGAGCGCAGTCGTCGTGCAGCAGCCACAGCCACTGCACCGGCTCGCCGTGCGGGAGCTCGGGCAGGTCGTAGGCGTCGTCGCGCCACGAGCGCGTGACCGGGTCCCAGCCGCTGGGGCGCTTCAGGTACGGCAGTTCCTCGGGGGTGAGGACCGGGGCGCTGCGGCCGCACTCCTCGACGGCCTGGCCGAAGCCGGTGCGGCGGGCGAGGTGCAGCACCCGGTCGGCGCCGAGCGCCTCGGTGACCAGCTGCGCGGAGGCGTCCGAGCTGCCGGTGTCGGCCCCCATCGCGTACTGGACGGGACGCTCCTGGCCGAGCAGTCCGGCGAGCGCGTCGGGCAGCCAGCGGGCGCCGTCGTGGGAGACGAGGACCGCGGTCACCACGTGGCGCGGGAACTCAGGTGCGGCAGCGGTGTCGTGATGGGCTGCCGGGTGGCTGTGCACGGACATCGAGGTACGGGCCCCGGTTCGGTGGACTGCGGTGGACGCCTGCGCCCGGTGGGGGCGGCGGGGCGTCTCGGACGAGCGACCACACTATCGGCTGCACGGAAGACGGCCCGCCGCCTGTGGATAACCCACGGGCGACGGGCCGTTCACGCAAGGAGGGGTGGGGTCAGACGGCGGCCTTCTTCAGCCGGCGGCGCTCCCGCTCGGACAGGCCGCCCCAGATGCCGAATCGCTCGTCGTTGGCGAGGGCGTACTCGAGGCACTCGGAGCGGACCTCACAGGCGAGGCAGACCTTCTTGGCCTCCCTGGTCGAGCCGCCCTTCTCGGGGAAGAAGGACTCGGGGTCGGTCTGGGCGCACAGCGCGCGCTCCTGCCAGCCGAGTTCCTCGTCCGCGTCGTCGACCAGCAGTTGCTGCACCGTCTCGGTCATGTGCGCCCCTCGTCTGTCTTTCGCGTCCCCGTGATCTAGCCGTTACCGATTCCGGCTGAACGACACGAGTGAAATTACAAGTGTGCTGCTCCGGGCGAGTCAAGCCGAGATCTGCTATTGAGCCCCTTATTCACTCTGCGGAACCAAGCCCATGCGGAAAGTGTTCAAATCACCATAAAGCCTGACACACAGACCGAGCCCGCGAGGGCTCACACCTTCCGGCGGACCCCGCGCAGACCTGTACGGACAAGGACGCCCAGCGGTTCGATCTCGTTCCGACACGCACGTCGAAGCGAAACGGATCACAGTCGGATCACGAGTACGCAACGGGGTTTGTGCGCCCGGTTGGACGCCATGTGTCCCGGGCGGGGCATGAACAAACCTTTCATCTGAGCGATCGACCGGATGAGGTGAAACACGTCCCACGTACCGGGTGTCGAGTTGACAGCGAAGGTGTGAGCCGGTGTCCTTGTGGGCATGCTCGCGAACTTGGCATTCACCTCGACCCGCACCGCCGGGTCCCACGGTGCTGCCCGCGCTCGCTGTAGCTGTCGCTGTTCCAGCTGTTGAGCCACCCCTGCTCCAGCTGAAGGCCGAGCCCCACCCGTCTCTCGGCTCCCGTTCCCTCTGACCTTCTTTCACTGAGGAACCACGCACCCCATGAACAGCGACAGCGACCTCCAGATCGCCGGCGACATCCTCGAAGTCACCCACCTCCTCCAGACCCCGCGCGAGCACCCGGCCACCGTCGCCGAGTTCGTCGGACTGGCCCGCTCCCTCGCCGAGGACCGCTCCCAGTGGGAGCACCTCGTCCGCTACGACGCCTCCAGCCGCTGGTACCACCGGCTGCGCACCGGCCCGGGCTACGAGGTGTGGCTGCTGTCCTGGGTGCCCGGGCAGGGCAGCGGGCTGCACGACCACGGCCGCTCCTCCGGCGTGCTGACCGTCCTCGACGGCACGCTGACCGAGCGCACCGAGCGGGGCACACGCGCCTTGCGGGCGGGCGCGCAGCGCGTGTTCGCGCCGGGGTACGTGCACGAGGTCGTCAACGACGCGCTGGAGCCGGCGGTGAGCCTGCACGTGTACTACCCGGGCCTGACGGAGATGCCGATGCACACGGCACAGCACTGCGAGGCCCGGGACGTACCGGGTGTGGTGACTGCCTGACCGGTTGTCGCAGGGGCCTGCAAGACTGGCTCCCATGCGCATTGTGGTTCTGGCAGGCGGCATCGGCGGTGCCCGGTTCCTGCGTGGTCTGAAGCGGGCCGTCCCGGACGCGGACATCACCGTCATCGGCAACACCGGGGACGACATCCACCTCTTCGGGCTGAAGGTCTGCCCGGACCTCGACACGGTGATGTACACGCTCGGCGGCGGCATCAACGAGGAGCAGGGCTGGGGGCGCACCGACGAGACCTTCCACCTCAAGGAGGAGCTCGCGGCGTACGGCGTCGGGCCCGAGTGGTTCGGCCTGGGCGACCGGGACTTCGCCACGCACATAGTGCGGACGCAGATGATCGGCGCCGGGTACCCGCTGAGCGCGGTGACGGAGGCGCTCTGCGACCGCTGGAAGCCGGGCGTGCGGCTCATCCCCATGTCCGACGACCGCGTCGAGACCCATGTGGCCGTCGAGCTGGACGGCGAGACCAAGGCAATCCACTTCCAGGAGTACTGGGTACGGCTGCGCGCCTCGGTGCCCGCCCGGGCCGTCGTGCCGGTGGGCGCCGACCAGGCGAAGCCCGCTCCAGGTGTTCTGGAGGCCATCGCCGAGGCGGACGTGATCCTCTTCCCGCCGTCCAACCCGGTCGTGTCGATCGGCACGATCCTCGCCGTGCCCGGTATCCGGGAGGCGATCGCCGACGCCGGGGTGCCGGTGATCGGCCTCTCCCCCATCGTCGGTGACGCGCCCGTGCGGGGCATGGCCGACAAGGTGCTCGCCGCCGTGGGCGTCGAGTCGACCGCCACGGCGGTGGCCGAGCACTACGGCTCGGGCCTGCTGGACGGCTGGCTCGTCGACACGGTCGACGCCGGCGCGGTGGAACGGGTCGAGGCGGCCGGGATCCGCTGCCGGGCCGTGCCGCTGATGATGAGCGACGCCGGCGCGACCGCACGGATGGCCCAGGAGGCGCTGGCGCTGGCCGAGGAGGTGCGGGGCGCGTGAGCGGCGAGGTCACCGGCGCGGAGCCGGGTGCCGCCGGGTACCGGGTGTGGGCCCTGGGCGGGCTGCCCGAGATCGCGGCCGGGGACGACCTGGCGAAGCTGATCGCGGCCGCCGAGCCCGGCCTGGCCGACGGGGACGTCCTGCTCGTCACCTCGAAGATCGTGTCCAAGGCGGAGGGCCGGGTCGTCCGGGCCGCGGACCGGGACGCGGCGATCGACGCCGAGACGGTCCGGGTGGTGGCCCGGCGCGGCGCCCTGCGGATCGTGGAGAACCGGCAGGGCCTGGTCATGGCCGCGGCCGGGGTCGACGCGTCCAACACCCCTGCCGGGACGGTGCTGTTGCTGCCCGAGGACCCGGACGCCTCCGCCCGCGCCATCCGGGACGGGCTGCGCGACGCCCTCGGCGTCGAGGTCGGGGTCGTGGTCACCGACACGTTCGGCCGGCCCTGGCGCTCCGGGCTCACGGACGTCGCGATCGGCGCCGCCGGCGTGCGCGTGCTCGACGATCTGCGCGGCGGCACGGACGCGTACGGCAATCCGCTCAGCGCCACCGTCGTCGCCACCGCCGACGAACTCGCCGCCGCCGGCGACCTGGTCAAGGGCAAGGCCTCGGGGCTGCCCGTCGCCGTGGTGCGCGGGCTCGGGCACCTGGTCGCGCAGGGCGACGACGGTGGAGGAGCGCGGGCCATGGTCCGCGGCGCACGCGACGACATGTTCCGCCTCGGCACCTCGGAGGCGGTCCGCCTGGCCGTGACCCAGCGGCGCACGGTCCGGTCCTTCACGGACGAGCCCGTCGACGGCGGTGCCGTACGGCGGGCCGTGGCCGCGGCCGTGACCGCCCCGGCCCCGCACCACACGACACCCTGGCGGTTCGTCCTGCTGGAGTCGGAGGAATCGCGAACACGGCTGCTCGACGCCATGCGGGACGCATGGATCGCCGACCTGCGGCGGGACGGCAAGAGCGAGGAGTCCATCGCCAAGCGGATCCGGCGCGGGGACGTGCTGCGCAACGCGCCCTGCCTCGTCGTCCCCTGTCTGGTCATGGACGGTTCGCACACGTACGGCGACCCGCGCAGGGACTCGGCCGAGCGGGAGATGTTCGTGGTCGCCACGGGTGCCGGCGTGCAGAACTTCCTGGTCGCGCTGGCCGGGGAGCGGCTGGGCTCGGCCTGGGTGTCGTCGACGATGTTCTGCCGGGACGTGGTGCGCGAGGTGCTGGATCTGCCGGCGGACTGGGACCCGATGGGGGCGGTGGCGGTCGGGCACGCGGCCGAGGAACCGCGGCCGCGGCCCGAGCGGGACGCGGGCGCGTTCATCGAGGTGCGGTGACAGGAGCCGGGCGGCGCCTACGCTCGTAGGGCCACTCCTCACGGATCCCAGGGACGTCATTCATGGCAGGACGGTTCGCTCAGCGGCCCACGCGTACCACGGTGCGCGGCGGGCAGGTCGCCGTGCCCGCGGGTGTGCCCCGGCAGGCGACGGGGCCGGTCCGGGTGCG
Organism: Streptomyces sp. NPDC047880; assembly: GCF_040706515.1. NCBI lineage: Bacteria > Bacillati > Actinomycetota > Actinomycetes > Kitasatosporales > Streptomycetaceae > Streptomyces > Streptomyces sp. NPDC047880. Next base: position 22,761 of record NZ_JBEZOK010000010.1, read on the forward strand.
GGAGTGGGTGCCGGACGGGCCGCTCGACCTCGGCCTCGTGCTCGGCCCGTTGCGGCGCGGGCCCGGCGACCCGACGTTCCGGGCGACACCGGACGGGTCCGTGTGGCGCACCAGTCTCACCCCGGCCGGGCCCGGGACGCTGCGCGTGTGCGCGTACGGCGGCGGGGTGCGCGGCGAGGCGTGGGGGCCCGGGGCCTTGTGGCTGCTGGAGGGGTTGCCGGAGTTGCTCGGGGCGGCGGACGACCCCTCGGCGTTCGTGCCGCGGCACCGGTTGCTGGCGTCGGCCCGGCACCGGCGGCCGGGGCTGCGGCTGACGCGGAGCGGGCTCGTGCTGGAGTCGCTGATCCCGTCGATCCTGGAGCAGAAGGTCACCACCGATGAGGCCTACCGCGCGTGGCGGCTGCTGGTGCGGAAGTTCGGGGAGCCGGCGCCGGGGCCCGCGCCCGCGCGGATGTACGTGATGCCGGACCCGCGGACATGGGCGCTGATCCCGTCGTGGGAGTGGCACCGGGCCGGGGTCGACAACAAGCGGGCGTCGACGATCCTGCGTGCGGTGAGGGTCGCCGCGCGGCTGGAGCAGGCCGTGGGGATGGAGCCCGGGGCGGCTCGGGCACGGCTGGAGCTGGTGCCGGGGGTCGGGCCGTGGACCTCCGCGGAGACGGTGCAGCGCAGTCATGGGGCGGCGGACGAGGTGACGGTGGGGGATCTGCATCTGCCCGGGATCGTGGGGTGGGCGCTGGCCGGGGACCGGGACGCGGATGACGCGGCGATGCTGGAGCTGCTGGAGCCGTATGCGGGTCAGCGGCATCGGGCGGCTCGGTTGATCCTGCTGAGCGGGAGGGTGCCGGCGCGGCGGGCGCCGAAGATGCCTCGGTGGGACATCGGGCAGTTGTGAGCTCTTCAGGTGTTCGGCGTTGGTGCCGGGGGCGGGTGGGTCCGCAGCTCGGCGCGACGAGGTGCCGCTGCGCCCACCCGTGCCGCCCTCGAGCACGGGTGGACGCAGCGGCGCCCCGTGTGTCCCGGCCTACTGGTCCGAGGAGAAGCGGACCGCTCCTGCCGGGATGCGGGCGTCGCACCAGATGCGGGCGCCCTCCAGGAGTTCGTTGTCGGGGCCGATCACCGCGCCGTCGCCTATGACCGTGCCCGTGAGGACCGAGCGTTGGCCGACGCGGGCCCGGGTGCCGATCAGGGAGTCGGTGATGACCGCGCCCGGTTCGATGACCGCGCCCGGCAGGATCGTGCTGCCGAAGATCCGGGCGCCCTCGGCGACGAAGGCGCCCTCGCCCACCACCGTGCCGCCCGCCAGCTTCGCGTCGGACGCGACCTGCGCCGTGGGCAGGACCAGGCGGTCGCCGCAGCGGCCGGGGACGGCGGGCGACGGGGCCCGGCCGAGGACCAGGTCCGCCGAGCCCCGGACGAACGCCGCCGGTGTGCCGAGGTCCAGCCAGTACGTCGAGTCGACCATGCCCTGGAGGTGGGCTCCGGCGGAGAGGAGGTCGGGGAAGGTCTCCCGCTCCACCGACACCGGCCGGCCCAGCGGGATCGAGTCGATGACCGAGCGGCGGAAGACGTACGCCCCGGCGTTGATCTGGTCGGTGACGATCTCCTCGGGGGTCTGCGGCTTCTCCAGGAACGCCAGGACCCTGCCCGTGTCGTCCGTGGGGACCAGGCCGTAGGCCCGCGGGTCCGTGACCTTCGTGAGGTGCAGGGAGACGTCCGCGCCCGTCGTCTCGTGGGTGTCCACGAGAGCCTGGATGTCCAGGCCCGTCAGGATGTCGCCGTTGAAGATCAGGACCGGGTCGTCGGGGCCGGAGTGGAGCCGGGAGGCGACGTTGCGGATGGCGCCGCCCGTGCCGAGCGGCTCCTCCTCCGTGACGTACTCGAGGTGGAGTCCCAGGGCGGAGCCGTCACCGAAGTACGGCTCGAAGACCTCGGCCAGATAGGAGGTGGCCAGGACGATGTGCTCGACACCGGCCGCTCTCGCTCTCGCCAGCTGGTGCGTGAGGAAGGGCACCCCGGCCGCCGGGACCATGGGCTTGGGCGTGTGCACCGTGAGCGGGCGCAGCCGGGTGCCCTTGCCGCCGACCAGGAGGATCGCTTCTGTCACGTGTCGTCTCTGCTTCCTGCCGGGACCGGCCGAACTGTCTTTCGGCCGGTCAGTGTATGCAGACCGTTCCGTGGCGCCTTCGCTGGCCGTGCGGCATTCCGTCCCGCTGCCACCCGACGGCGGCGAACGTGTACTCAGCGGCCCTGGTATTGGGCCGCCTTGGAGCGGGCCGAGCCGAGCTTCGCGTAGAGCTTCCCGCCGGGGCACTCCGTCAGGAAGCCGTCCCGGTGCCCCGAGATCACGTTCAGCCGCACCTTCCTGCCTTTGCCGTAGAGGTTGCTGCCGGCCGACTGCAGCGTGGTCTTCTTCATCGGGTTCATCCCGTACATCCCCAGCTTCCAGGCGCTGAGCCGGGCAACGGCCTTGACCGCGGCGTTCGACGGCTTCTTCGCGCCGTACGACCCGAGGACGGCGATCCCCATGCTGTTGCTGTTGAAACCCAGGGTGTGCGCGCCGAGGACCGGTTTCGCCACGCCCCCTGCACGGCCCTCGTAGATCTTTCCGCACTTGTCGATGAGGAAGTTGTAGCCGATGTCCCGCCAGCCCATGCTCTTGACGTGGTAGCGGTAGATACTGCGGATGAGTGAGGGGACCTGCGAGCAGCGGTAGTTGTTGCCGCTGGCCGTGTGGTGGACGAAGGCCGCCTTGACCTTCTTCGTGTACCGGAAGCCGCTCTCCCGCAACCCCTCGTCCGCCCCCCAGCCGCGCCGCGTGACGATACCCGGGCGCGGGCCGATGTACGGCTTGGCCTGCCGCTGCTGCCCCGTCACTTCGCCTGTGCCCCGGGCAGGGTGATCCCGCTCGGTCTCGACGCGGCTCAGTGCCGCGATCCCGGTGGCGCCGAACAGGGCGAGGCCGGCGTTGGCGGCGGAAGCCTCGGCGAGGGCGGAGGACACGCTCACCGCGTCGGCGGCGCGGGGCTCCTCCTCCGTTCCGCGCTCGGTGTCGCCCTCGCCGGGGTCGACGAGTTCGAGGCGGAGGCCCGCGGGCAGCGGGGGCGCGGCGGGCAGGTCGCGGGTGCCGGAGGACTCGTGGGAACCGGCCTCCGGCCCGCCGGACTCGGAGCTGACGCGGAGTTCCACACCGTCGGAATCGCCCACCCACAGCGGTGCGGTAGCGCCACGGACGCGGTCCGAGGCCCGCTCGGGGGTGTCCCGGTCGGCGGCGTGGTCCGCGTTGTGGGTCTCCACGTCCTGCCAGTCCGACCAGGTGCCGGTGCCGGCGGCGCGGGTGCGGACCTGGACGCGGCCGTGCAGTTCGGCGTCGGGGTCGTCCCAGACGACGCCGACGAGGGAGAAATGGCGTACGGCACGGCGGGACAGGCCCTGCTCGGTGGCGGGGGCGGACGGGGTGGCGCGGGTGCGGGTGAGGGGTTCGAGGGGGAGGGACTGGGTGCTGCCGGCTGCGTTCGGCTCGGCCGCGCCACGGGCGGTCGGGGCCGTGCCCCGGGTCCCCGCATGGGGTGCGGGTCTCGCCGTCGTCGCGGCGTCCGTGGCCGGCACCGGTCTCGCCGTCGCCGCGAGGGCGGGAGAGGTGAGGGGGAGGGCCAGAGCGGCCGCACAGGTGACACCGATCGAGGAAGCAAGGAATCCACGCATGCCCCTGATCTTGGACATAGTCGTATAAGTCTGTCCATTTGGGATTTGACGGCCCGTCGGCCCGGATTCGGCCGAACCGGTGGCGGAATCGGGGTGGGGCGGTGGGCGGGCCGTTGGGTGGGGGCCCGTGCGCCGCGTACGCTTGCGCCGATGAACGCCACCGACCGCACCCCCGCCGACCTGCTGGGTTCCGCGCTCGCCGCGGACCCGGGACGTCCCCTGGTGACCTTCTACGACGACGCCACGGGCGAACGCGTCGAACTGTCCGTGGCCACCTTCGCCAATTGGGTGGCCAAGACCGCGAACCTCCTCCAGGACGAACTGTCCGTCGAGCCCGGGGACCGGGTGGCGCTGCTGCTGCCCGCGCACTGGCAGACGGCCGTGTGGCTGCTGGCGTGCGCGTCGGTGGGAGTCGTCGCGGACGTGTCGGGGGACACCCGGGCGGCCGACGTCGTGGTGAGCGGGCCGGACCGGCTGGAGGAGGCACGCGCCTGCTCCGGGGCGCGCATCGCGATGGCGCTGCGACCGCTCGGCGGGCGGTTCCCGCAGGCGCCCGAGGGGTTCGTCGACTACGCGGTGGAGGTACCGGGGCAGGGCGACCGGTTCGTGCCGTACGCGCCCGTGGATCCCGACGGGCCCGCGCTGGTCGTGGCCGGGCGGGAGTTCAGCGGGGCCGAGGTGGTCGAGCGGGCCCGGGCCGAGGCGGCGGCACTGGGCCTGACCGGGCCCGGGTCGCGGATCCTGTCGGGGCTGCCGTACGACACGTGGGACGGCTTGAACGCCGGGCTGTTCGGGCCTCTGGCCACCGGGGGTTCCGTGGTGCTGTGCCGGCACCTGGAGCAGGCCGGGGACGGGGTGCTGGACAAGCGGGTGGAGAGCGAACGCGTCACGGTGATCGCCCGAGGCACAGCGGGCCACTGACACCGGGGCAGTACGAACACGTTCGCCGTCGGCCGGCGGTGTTCCCGCCGCCGCTCGCGAAGCCGCCGCCACGACGACCGCCCGCGTCGGGCCGCGCACGGCAGTCGCCGTCCGGCGCCGGGCCTCACCAGCCGCCCTGGTACCGAGTCACCCCAGCCGCCCGGCGCCGGCCCACAGGCGCCGTTCGGCGCCCGGCCGCACGCGCCGTATTCGTTCCGGCGCCCCCCGCACCCCGTTCGGCCCATCCCCACCCGCCCCCGGCCCTCCATCCGCGCCATGGTCGTAGGAGCAGTGCGCGCGGGGCGTTCCTACGTCAGGAGGGATGGGTGCTGCCGTGGGCTACAGGGTCGGGCCGGGCGCGGGGGCGTCCGCCAGTGGGCGGGGGCTGGTGCGGCGGCGCCGACGGCGCTGGGTGCGCATCACGGCGTTCGGGGCCGCGGGTCTCCTCGTGGCGGCCGGCGGGACCGGCTGGGCGCTCTACGCGAAGCTCAGCGGGAACATCACGCGCGACGAGGCGGCCGCGGCCGAGCTCGCGCGCTACGACAAGGAGCGGCCGACCTCCCTGGTCAAGGACGCCCGGAACATCCTGCTGATCGGGTCGGACTCGCGGGAGGGGCGTGACAACGCCCGCTACGGGCGGGACTCCGGGACCGAGCGGTCCGACACCACGATCCTGCTGCACCTGTCCGCGGGCCGGGGCAGCGCCACCGCCGTCTCCCTCCCCCGGGACCTCATGGTGAACCTGCCGGGCTGCCGGCGCCCGGACGGGTCCCGCAGCGCGCCCCGGTTCGCGATGTTCAACCAGGCCTTTCAGATCGGCGGTTCGGCCTGCACCATCCGGACCGTGGAGAAGCTGACCGACATCCGTGTCGACCACCACGTCGTCGTCGACTTCCACGGCTTCAAGGAGATGGTCGACGCGGTCGACGGTGTCGAGGTGTGCCTGCGGGAGCCGATCGACGACCGGGCCGCCAAGCTGCGGCTGCCCGCCGGGCGCGTGACGCTGAACGGCGAGCAGTCCCTCGGCTACGTCCGCGCCCGCAAGACCCTCGGCGACGGCAGCGACACGGAGCGGATGGAGCGGCAGCAGCGATTTCTCGGGGCACTGGTCAACAAGGTGCGCAGCAATGACGTCCTGCTGAATCCGGCGAAGCTGTATCCCGTGCTGGACGCCGCCACGTCGTCGCTCACCACCGACCCGGAACTGGCCAGCTTGCGTGGTTTGTACGAACTCGTGCGCGGCCTGCGCGACATCCCCATGGAACAAGTGCAATTCCTGACCGTCCCCCGGGAGTCGTATGCGTACGACGCCAATCGCGACCAACTCGTGGAGCCCGCGGCACAGCGGCTGTTCGAGCGGCTGCGCACGGACTCTCCCCTGGTCGTGGAGGGGAACGGCCCGCGGAATTCGGCCCTGCTGAGGCTCACCGGCACGCGTGACGGGTCGTACGGGGACGCGTATCCGGGCCCTTACCGCGAGCCCGCCGTCACCGTTTCTCCGCCACCGACGTATCGGGGGAACACGGCAGCTGAGGACACCTGCGAGTAAAGCGGGCGCCAAGACGGCTCCACAGCAATGACTTCTCTCCAGAGAAATGGGCGAATTGCCCAGGTGTAGGGACGTGGAATGTGTCACCGTCGTCGCCCGTCGGCGAAAGGGACGGTTAGTGTGAGCGATCCGGTGCGCCCGGCTCTGAGGGACGGTCCTGAGGTCGCGCACTGTGTGACCGAGACCCGGGCGCCTTGGAGGGGGAAGGCGCCGCGTCCCCCGACGGAGGAATCAGGCAACCGTGGACGCGCAAGGCCGTGGGCGGGCGAACGACGTCGATCCCGCAGACCAGTGGGTGCTCAACCCGGGCACCGGCGAATACGAACTGCGACTGGGACCTTCCGCACCGCAGTCGGGTGTCCCCTCGCCGCGCAGGCCACGACCCTCCGAGGCGGCCCCGCCCGCGCGCAGCCGTACGGAGGCGCCCGGCCCGTCACGGCCCGAGACGCCCGGCCGCGCGGTGCCGCCGCCGCGCAGGCGGCGCGGCGCGCCGGAGGAGCCGCTGCCGGGGCGGCGCGGACGGCGTCCGGCGAAGCAGGCCTCGAAGGGCAAGAAGGTCCTGCTGTGGACCGGTGGCACGATGGCGTTCGTGCTGGTCGCGGGCGCGGGTGCGGCGTACTTCTACATCGAGCACCTCAACGACAACATCGCGTCCGTCTCCGACGACGGCGCGAGCACCGGTGGCTTCAGCAAGGACAAGGCCATCAACATCCTGCTGATCGGCACCGACAAGCGCACCGGCAAGGGCAACGGCAGCTACGGCGACGCGGGCAGTGTCGGGCACGCCGACACCACGATCCTGCTGCACGTGTCCAAGGACCGGTCGAACGCCACCGCGTTGAGCATCCCGCGTGACCTGATCACCGACATCCCGGACTGCCCGACGACGCAGGAGGACGGCACACAGAAGGTCATACCCGGCACGCGGCAGGTCCGTTTCAACACGAGCCTCGGCCAGGACGGCCGTACGCCCAGCTGCACGATGCGGACCGTGACCGAACTGACCGGGGTCAAGCCCGACAACTTCATGGTCGCCGACTTCAACGCGGTCAAGACGCTGACCAGCGCGGTGGGCGGGGTCGAGGTCTGTGTGGGCAAGGACCTCGACGACCCGGACTCGCACCTGAAGCTGTCCAAGGGCACGCACACCATCGAGGGCGAGCAGGCGCTGGCGTTCGTGCGCACCCGGCACGCCGTCGGTTTCGGCGGTGACCTGAGCCGGATCGGGCTGCAGCAGCAGTTCCTGAGCGCGCTGATGCGCAAGCTGAAGTCCAACGACACCCTCACCAGTCCGTCGAAGATGCTCGACCTGGCCGAGGCGGGCACGAAGGCGCTGACCGTCGACTCGCAGCTGGACAGCATCGGCAAGCTGAAGGACCTCGGTCTGGAACTGGGCAAGCTCAACACCGAGAACCTGACGTTCACCACCACCCCGGTGATCGACAATCCGACGGAGAAGGTCAAGTCCACCGTCGTGCTGAACGAGTCGACGGCCCCGCAGGTCTTCGACATGATCAAGAATGACGTCTCCTTCACCTCCGTGAAGGAGAAGAAGAAAAAGGAGGCCGCCGCGGTCGCCGCCCGGCTGAAGGGCGCCAAGGCCCCGGCCTCCGAGGTGCGGGTGCGCATCCTCAACGGCGGTGCCGTCGCCGGCAGCGCCCAGGAGACGCTGAGCTGGCTGCAGAACGATGAGGGCGTGACCCGGTCCGAGAACGCGGGCAACGCGCCGTCCTCCCTGGCCAGGACCACGCTCGAGTACGCGCCCGACCAGGCCGGCCAGGCCCGCCGCCTCGCCGAGATCATGGGTCTGTCCGGTGCCGCGCTGAAGCCGGGCAAGAGCGTGACCAACTCCCAGGGGCTGCCCGCCATGACGCTGACCCTCGGCAAGGACTTCGAAGGGGCGGGGGTCTCCCTCACCACGCCCACAAAGGCACCGGAGGGGGTGCAGAAGTCCACCGCCGACAAGGTGGAGTGCGCCAAGTGAAGTGACATTCCTTCGCGTTCACCGGACTTCCTCCAAACAAATGGGCGGGATTGCCCAGTTGTGAGAACGTGCAATTTCTCACCCACGTCGCTTGACGCCGAAGTGTGCGGATAGTGTGTGCGATCCAGTGCTCTCACCCATGAGGTCCGTCCTGGGGGCGTGCACTGCTTGACCAGCACCGTGCGCCTTCCGGGGGAGGGCGCCGCGTGGCCATACGGAGGAACAGGCAACCGTGGACGCGCAAGGCCGTGGGCGGGCGGACGACGTCGATCCCGCAGACCAGTGGGTACTCAACCCGGACACCGGCGAATACGAACTGCGACTGGCCCCTTCCGCAGCGCAGCCGTCCGTTCCCGGTTCCCGTGGTTCCGGTGGCCGTGGCCCGGGCGGTGCGGCCCGTGCCCGCCGTCCCGAACCGTCCCGGCGTCCCGGGGCTGCCGCCTCCGACGGTGAGGCCCCCTCCCCCCGCCGACGCTCCGGCACCCCGGCAGAGGGGCGGCGCGCACGCGGTCCGGTGCAGAAGAAGGTGCAGAAGAAGGGGAAGGGCAAGAAGGTCCTGATGTGGACCGGCGGGTCGCTTGCCTTCGTCCTGGTGGGGACGAGCGCGGCCGCGTACCTCTACTACGAGCACCTCAACGGCAACATCACGTCCGTCTCCGACGACGGCGCCGGCACCGGCGGGTTCAGCAAGGACCGCGCGATCAACATCCTGCTGATCGGCACCGACAAGCGCACCGGCAAGGGCAACGAGGGCTACGGCGACAAGAACAGCGCCGGGCACGCGGACACCACCCTGGTGCTGCACGTCTCCAAGGACCGCACGAACGCGACGGTGCTGAGCATTCCGCGTGACCTGATCACCGACATCCCGGACTGCCCGACGACGCAGGAGGACGGCTCGGAGAAGGTCATCCCGGGCAAGCAGCGCACTCGCTTCAACAACAGCCTCGGGCAGGAGGACCGTACGCCGAGCTGCACCATGCGCACCATCACCGAGCTGACGGGGCTGAAGATGGACCACTTCATGGTGGCCGACTTCAACGCGGTCAAGACGCTGACCAGCGCGGTGGGCGGCGTCGACGTCTGTCTGGCCAAGGACATCAAGGACCCCGACTCCAAGCTCGACCTGCCCAAGGGCGAGCACACGATCGAGGGCGAGCAGGCGCTGGCCTTCGTCCGCACCCGGCACTCGGTGGGCTTCGGCGGCGACCTGAGCCGCATCGAGCTGCAGCAGCAGTTCCTGGGCTCGATGCTGCGCAAGCTGAAGTCCAACGACACCCTCACCAGCCCCTCGAAGATGATCAAGCTGGCCGAGGCGGGCACCAAGGCGCTGACCGTCGACTCCCAGATCAGCACGATCAAGAAGCTGGCCGATCTCGGGGCGGAACTGGGCAAGTTCGACACGAAGAACCTCACCTTCGCCACCGTGCCCGTCGTCGACAACCCCGCGGAGAGGGTCAAGGCCACGGTGGTCCTGAAGGAGCCTCAGGCCCAGCAGCTGTTCGCGATGGTCAGGGACGACGTGTCGCTGACCGCCGTGAAGCAGGAGAAGAAGAAGGAGAAGGCCGCCGAGGCCGCCCGGCTGAAGGGCACCAAGGCCCCGGCCTCCGAGGTGCGGGTGCGCATCCTCAACGGCGGGGCCGTCTCCGGCAGCGCCCAGGAGACCCTCAGCTGGCTCCAGGTCGAGGAGGGCGTGACGAGGTCCGAGAACGCGGGCAACGCCGAAGAGCCGCTGGCCAGGACCACGTTGGAGTACGCGCCCGACCAGGCCGACCAGGCGCGCCGGCTCGCCGCGATCATGGGCCTGTCCGGTGCCGCGCTGAAGCCGGGCAAGAGCGTGACCAACTCCCAGGGGGTGCCCGCGATGACGCTGACCCTGGGCAAGGACTTCAAGGGGGCGGGCGTGCCCCTCACCACTCCGGCGAAGGTCCCGGACGACGTCCAGAAGGCCACGGCCGACAAGGTCGAGTGCGCGAAGTGACCTGACCGTCCCTTCCTGCGTCTAACAGGTGGACGGAGCAAGCCCGGACGAATCGGCCGGGTGTACATCCGACCGGGCATGTCAGAGGTCCAACCAGAAACGGGGACGACCGTGCTCCGGCGGAGCAGTGGGGGAACCCGGGTCCGGACGGACACGGGTCACCCGTGATCCGAACACGACGCGGGGCGCGCCCCGGGGTCGGCCATTGGGTGGGGAGGCAGGGATATGGCGCAGAGTGACGTGCGCGGAAGCGGCACGCGGCACGATTCGGGCGGCCTGGCCCAGGACGAGCGTCCGGGGACGGCGGCGCCCGCCACGGGCGGCGGCGAGGGGGGCGGAGGCGGCCACGGCCGCCGGCACGGCCGGCGGCACGGCGGCGGACGCCGGATATTGCGCTGGTCCGCGCTCGTGCTGTCGGTGCTGATACTCGGGACGGCCGGCGCCGGATACCTCTACTACCGCCACCTCAACGGCAACATCGACAAGGGCAAGCGCAACAGCGGCGAGTCCGATGTCAAGAAGACCGGGCCCAACGCGGCGGGCCAGACCCCGCTCAACATCCTGCTGATCGGTTCCGACAGCCGGAACTCCGCGGAGAACGTCAAGCTCGGCGGCGGCCGGGACAACGTCGGCAGCAAGCCCCTGGCGGACGTGCAGATGCTCCTGCACGTCTCGGCGGACCGGGAGAGCGCGTCCGTGGTGAGCATCCCGCGGGACACCCGGGTGGACATCCCGAAGTGCGTCGACCCCGGCACCGGGGAGAAGTACCCGGCGAAGAACACCATCATCAACGAGACGCTCCAGCGCGGCGGCCCGGGCTGCACCCTCGCCACCTGGCAGAACCTGACCGGTGTGTACATCGACCACTGGATGATGGTCGACTTCGCCGGAGTGGTGGACATGGCGGACGCCATCGGCGGCGTCCCGGTCTGCGTCAACCAGAACGTGTGGGACCGGCCGCTGCCCGGTCAGGGTGGCGGCTCCGGACTGAAACTGAAGGCCGGCACGCACAAGGTGCAGGGCAAGGAGGCGCTGCAGTGGCTGCGCACCCGTCACGCCTGGGGCAGTGACCCGCTGCGCGCCAAGGCGCAGCACATGTACATGAACTCGATGATCCGGACGCTGAAGCAGCAGAACGTCTTCACCGACACCGGCCGCCTGATGGGGCTGGCCGAGGCGGGCACGAAGGCGCTGACGGTGTCCGAGGAGATCGGCACGGTCAAGGAGCTGTACGACGTCGGCATGCAGCTGAAGTCGGTCCCGACCAACCGCATCACGATGACGACGATGCCGTGGATCGAGGACCCCCTGAACCCCAACCACCTGGTGCCCAAGCCGGAGGACGCCGACAAGATGTGGGCGATGCTCCGCGACGACGTCTCCTTCGACAAGGCGGGCAAGGGCGGCAAGGCGAGTGCGGCACCGGCCTCGGGTCCGTCCCCGGCGTCGGTGAAGGCGACCGGGCCCGCCGCCGCGCCGGCCGCGGGGCTGTCGGTCACCGTCGTCAACGGCACGGCCGGTGACGAGCAGGCCGCCGTTCCCCAGCGGGCAGCCGCGATCGTGGCCGCGCTGCAGCAGGAGGGCTTCACCCGGGCCGTCGCCTCCGGACAGCAGGATCCGCACTCCCGGACCCAGGTGACGTACCCGACGAGCACCGGGGAGCAGGGCCGGGCGAACGCGCTGTCGGTGGCGAAGGCGGTCGGCATCCCCAGCGGCCAGGTACGGGCCACGGACGACGTGACCACCACGCTGACCATCGGCAGCGACTGGCGGGAGGGCACGACCTACCCGAAGCAGAAGGCTCCCGAGGCGGGCGATCTGCCCGAGACCGCGGACGCGCTGAGCGCGGACGAGACGGAGTGCATGGACGTGTACAAGCCCTACCGGTGGTGAACACGGCAGCGGCGTGAGAGAAGGGGCCGACCGTCCGGGAGGACGGCGGGCCCCCTTCTTCGTGTCCGTGGCCGGTCAGCGGCGCAGCGCCTCCGCCGGCTGGATGCGGCTGGCTGAACACGCTCAAGGAACGCAAGAGCTCCATCCTGAAGGCAGCGGCGGCGGCCGGGGCCCGCTGACCGAAGGGCCCCGGTCCTCCTCGTCGCCGCCGGGCCCGCCGTTCGCCCGCCGGGACCCGCCGGTGCGCACACGCCAGGGGCCCCTCCCCGTCCGGGAAGGGGCCCCTGGCCGCGTCGGGTCAGCTCGCGGTGGCGTCCGCACGCACCGCGGGACGCCGCGAGGCGATGACCTTCTTCGCCAGCGTCCGCGGGCTGGTCAGGAAGCCCCAGCCCCACGACATGTGCATCGTGGCCAGCGCCACGGGGATCTGCAGCCGCGCCTTCAGCGGCAGGCCCCTGCCCGCCGGTACCGAGCCGAGCAGGATCGCCGCGAGGTAACCGCCGGGCACCACGAAGCCCCACGGCGTCAGCAGCGCGCCCACCAGGACGCCGGCGCCGATCGCGCACACGGCGGTCGGCGGGGCGAGGTAGCGCAGGTTGATCGAGCCCTCGTGGAAGCGGGCGACCACGTGCCGCCAGCGGCCGTAGTCCTTGTACTGCTTGGCGAGCGCCTTGACGCTCGGCCGCGGCCGGTACGACACCTTCAGCTCGGGCGAGAACCAGACGAGGCCGCCCGCCTCACGGATCCGGAAGTTCAGCTCCCAGTCCTGGGCGCGGATGAACTCCACGTTGTAGCCGCCCTGCTGTTCCAGCGCCTCGCGCCGGAACACACCGAGGTAGACGGTCTCGGCCGGGCCGGCCTGGCCACCGGTGTGGAAGGCCGCGTTGCCGACCCCGATCTTCGAGGTCATCGCGGCGGCGACCGCGTGCTCCCAGTCGTTCTCGCCCTCGGCGTGCATGATGCCGCCGACGTTCTGCGCGCCGGTCTCCTCCAGGAGCCGTACCGCGGTCGCGATGTAGTTCGGCGAGAGCATGCCGTGCCCGTCGACGCGGACGACGATCGGGTGCCGCGAGGCGTTGATCGCCGCGTTCAGCGCCGCGGGCGTACGGCCGGTGGGGTTGGGGACGGTGTGGATACGCGCGTCTTCTGCCACGAGCTCGGCGGCGATCTCGTCCGTGCGGTCCGTGGACGGACCGAGGGCGATCACGACCTCCATCTCGCCGGCGTACTCCTGCGCGAGGATCGCTTGGACTGCTCCCCGCAGATGCCGCTCCTCGTTGAGGACGGGCATGATCACGGAAACGGCGGGGTGCCGCACGTCGGGATTGGCGTTCATAGGGGGCTCACGTTACCGCGAACGGGGGACACCGGTGCGCGCCGCCGGGGCGCTGCCGCAGGCCGCAGATCGTATCGGCCTACGGTTTCACGGATCCCACGTACGGCCGTCGTCCGGAGGTGTCCCCATGCCCACGCCGCCGCGGTCCTCCCGGTCCACCGCCGGTCCCCAGCGCCGTCCGCAGCCCCCCGCCCCCCGTCGCGCCCCGCGCAGGCCCTCGCCGCCCGCGCGCAAACCGCGCTGGGCGATGCGCGTGGTCACCACGCTGTCCGTGATGGTCCTCGCCTCCGCGGGCATCGGGCACTCGGTGATGACCAGCCTGGACGCGGACATCGCCCGGGTCGACCCCTTCAAGGACATGAAGAACCGCCCGCAGGCGGGCCACGGCATGAACGTCCTGCTCGTCGGCACCGACGGCCGGGAGAAGATCAGCGCTGAGGACCGCCGCAAGTACCGGCTGGGCGGCGCACCCTGCCACTGCACCGACACGATGATGATCGTGCACATCTCCGAGGACCGGCGGCAGGCCAGTGTGGTGAGCCTGCCGCGCGACTCGTACGCGGTGACGCCGGAGCATGTCGACCGTACGTCGGGCAAGCGGCACCACGGGCACCCCATCAAGCTGAACGCCGCGTACGCCGAGGGCGGCCCGCAGCTGACCGTGCGCACGGTCGAGAACATGACGAAGGTGAAGATCGACCACTATCTGGAGGTCGACTTCACCAGCTTCATGAAGACGGTGGACGTGGTCGGGGGCGTGCAGATCTGCACGTCCGACCCGTTGAAGGACAGCTACAGCGGCCTGAACCTCCCGGCCGGCCGGCACACGCTGGGGGGCGGGCAGGCGCTGCAGTTCGTGCGCGCCCGCCATGTGGACGGGGCGTCGGACCTCAGCCGCATGAAGCGGCAGCAGCGCTTCATGGCGGCGCTGGTGGAGCGGCTCACCTCCTCCGGGCTCCTGCTCAACCCCATGAAGTTCCGGGACGTGACCCGGGCCGTGCTGGGCTCGGTACGCGCCGACAAGGGCTTCGGCACCGACGAGATGCTGGACCTGGGCCGCGCCATGCGGAACTTCTCCCCCTCCTCCTCCGAGTTCACGACCGTCCCCATCGGGCGGATGGGGTATGCCGTGAAGGGCGTCGGCTCCACGCTGAAGTGGGACCCCGTGAAGGCGGAGCGCGTCTTCCATGCCCTGCGCACGGACCAGCCGCTGTCCGCGAACCGGTCGCGCGGCGCCGCCCGGGTCGTCTCGGTCGCCCCGCAGCAGATCCGCGTGCAGGTGGAGAACGGCACCCGCACGCCCGGCCTCGGCCGCAGGGTGGACGCGGCCCTGGCGTCGACGGGCTTCCGCACGACGCACGCGCCCGTGAACTCCCCCAACCGTGACATGAAGCGCACGGTCGTCGCCTACGACCCCCGCTGGGACCGCTCGGCCAAGTCGCTCGCGACCGCCCTGCCGGGCAGCGAACTGCGCGCGGTCAAGGGGCTGGGCGCGACCCTGAAGGTGATCGCGGGCCCGGACTTCGAGCGCGTCCGCAAGGTACGGGCCGAGGACCCGGGCCGGGGCGAGTACAGCGTGGTCCGGGGCGACGAGGTGTCCTGCGGCTAGCGGCGCGGGGCGGTCCCGGCGGGCGGCGCGGGGCGGTCCCGGCGGGTCAGGTGGTGCGCGGTGGTGCCGAGCAGCCTGCCGGGAGCGCGGGCGGCGGGCGGTCAGTCCTCGAAGCCCTCCGCCGCTCGCTTCTCACGCAGGTCCATGATCGCGCGGCGGCGGGCCAGGCGGTGGGTGCGGCGGATCTGGGCCTCCTGGTAGCGGCGCTTGTCGCGCTCCGTCTCCGGCAGGACCGGCGGGACCCGGCGGGGCTTGCCGTCGGCGTCGACCGCGGCGAAGACGAGGTAGGCGGAGCCGACCTGGGTGGGCGGGGCGGACTCGTTCCAGCGCTCGGCCAGGACCCGGACACCGACCTCCATGGACGTCCGGCCGGTCCAGTTGACCTGCGCCTTGACGTGCACCAGGTCGCCGACGCGCACCGGCTCCAGGAACGCCATCTCGTCCATGGACGCGGTGACCGCCGGCCCGCCGGAGTGCCGCCCGGCCACGGCCCCCGCCGCGTCGTCGACCAGCTTCATGATCACCCCACCGTGCACGGTCCCCAGAAGGTTCGTGTCGTTGTGGGTCATGATGTGGCTGAGGGTGGTGCGGGACGCCGAGGTCGGCTTGCCCGGGATGTCCGGACTGCCG
The DNA here is from genome assembly GCF_040706515.1 of Streptomyces sp. NPDC047880. Taxonomy (NCBI): domain Bacteria; kingdom Bacillati; phylum Actinomycetota; class Actinomycetes; order Kitasatosporales; family Streptomycetaceae; genus Streptomyces; species Streptomyces sp. NPDC047880. The sequence goes on from NZ_JBEZOK010000010.1 coordinate 38,369, forward strand.
GAATCCGCAGATGGGGCCTGGTCTGTCATGGCCCCCACCTTATGCCGAGGCCGCGCGTGGGGGTTTTGTGTCAGCTTCGCCACAGCCGTGCTCTGATTTTCCGACGACTCTTGTATGGCGCACCACGGGGACCTGCACACTGGGGCGCATGAATGACTGGCCCGAGGGATTCTCCGCCGACAACCGCGGCAACCGCTACGGACGCGGCAGCTCGAGCGCGCAGCCCGAGAGCGCCCGCGTCATGCGGCAGGTCCGCCGCGGCCCGGCGGCATCGCCCGGGCAGGCGGCGTACGGCGGCGCCCCGCCGTACGGCGGCGGCGTACCGCAGCAGCCGTCCTACGTGGACGGCGGCGGTTACGGCCCCGGTGACGGATACGACAGCGGCTACAACACCGGCCAGGTCTACGGCTCGCCCGGCGGCCAAGGCCCCGGCGGTCCGGGCGACGGCATGTACGAGCCGCGTCCCGCGCCGAACTGGCGCCGGCGTATCAAGGTGACGGCCATCACGCTGGTGACGCTGCTCGTCGTGACGAGCGTCGGCACGTACTTCTGGGCCGACTCCAAGCTCAACCGCGACGTCGACCTGTCGAAGGTCATCGACCGTCCGGAGGCGGGCGAGGGCACGAACTACCTGATCGTCGGCTCCGACAGCCGCAAGGGCATGTCGGCCGAGGAGAAGAAGAAGCTGCACACCGGGTCCGCCGAGGGCAAGCGCACGGACTCGATGATGATCCTGCACACCGGCGACGGCGCACCGACGCTGGTCTCGCTGCCGCGCGACTCGAACGTCACCATCCCGTCGTTCAAGGGCTCGGACTCCGGCAAGCTCTACCCGGCCACGGGCCGCCAGACGAAGCTGAACGCGGCCTACGCCGAGGACGGCCCGGAGCTGCTGGTCCGCACGGTGGAGGCCAACACGGGCCTGCACATCGACCACTACGTGGAGATCGGCTTCGCCGGCTTCGCGAACATCGTGGACGCGGTCGGCGGCGTCGAGATGGACATCCCTCAGGACATCAAGGACACCAAGTCCGGCGCGGACTTCAAGAAGGGCCGGCAGACGCTCGACGGCGAGCAGGCCCTCGCCTTCGTCCGCACCCGCTACGCGCTCGCGGGCTCCGACCTGGACCGTACGAAGAACCAGCAGAAGTTCCTCTCGGCCCTGGCCAACCAGGTCGCCACCCCGGGCACGGTCCTGAACCCCTTCAAGCTGTACCCGACCATGAGCGCCGGCCTCGACACCCTCGTGGTCGACAAGGACATGAGCCTGTTCGACCTGGCGTCCATGTTCTGGGCGATGAAGGGCGTCAGCGGCGGCGAGGGCAAGTCGATGAACATGCCGATCTCCGGCAACACCCCCAACGGCAACCTGCAGTGGGACACCGCGAAGGTGAAGTCGCTGGTGAGCCAGCTGAAGAACGACGAGAAGGTCACCGTCTCCGGCAACTGAGCGGGCAGGCGAGACGAAGGGGGCACCCGGGCGGGTGTCCCCTTCGCCGTGAGGCGGTTCTCACATCGAGGCACCCGACATCGAGCGGCACGACTCGGCGCAGCGGCGACAGGCCTCGGCGCAGCGCATCATCTGCGCGTCCTCCGGCATGGCCATACACGCCTCGGCGCACATGTCACAGGCCCGGGCGCACATCGCGCACATCTCGGCCATCAGGGGCGAACGACGCATCATCATGTCGGCGCACATGCGCGTCATCTCGGCACAGTCCATGACCGCGCGCATGATCTGCATCTGGGCCGGGCCGCCCATCTGCAGACAAGAGCTCATGGTCTCCTCGCACACGCTGTGGCAGGTCATGCAGGTCTGGACGCAGTCCTGCATCTCCTTGCTGAGCGGGGTGGTGGTGGCGGGCTGCTGGGTCATGACGTCCTCCCAGGGGGGTGGCGGGAGCCGCGGATCGACGCCCGCTCCTTCTCGTCCTACGCCTCCGGTCCCATGAGCACCACAGGGCGGAGCCTCCCGGTGTGACTTGTTCCGTCTGTGAGGCACGACTCAGCGGGCTCTGCGTGAAAGCGCCGACAGCGGCAAAAAGGGTTTCCAGACGTGCCGGGGCCCGGCACGGCGAGGGCGGGGCGGCGAGCAACCGTGCAGGGGGGAGACCCACACATGACACAGCAGATGTACGACGAACGACGGGCGCAGGAGCCGGAGGGCGAGCCGGAGGCGAGGGGACCGGAGGAGCAGAAGCTGCGGCTGCGCAGACGGCTGGAGCGGCTGATCGGCATCGCCGCGACGGAGGGCAACGAGCTGGTGCCGCTGCGCAACGGCGACGAGATCTTCCCCGCGATGCTGGCCGCCATCCGGGCCGCCGAGCACACCGTCGACATGATGACGTTCGTGTACTGGCGCGGCGACGTCGCCCACGAGTTCGCCGCCGCCCTGGCGGAACGGGCCCGCGCGGGGGTCCGGGTGCGGCTGCTGCTGGACGGGTTCGGGGCCAAGGAGATAGAGCAGGACCTGCTGGACGCCATGGACGAGGCAGGCGTCCAGGTGGCCTGGTTCCGCAGACCCACGCGCCTGTCCCCGATGCGGCAGAACCACCGCTGCCATCGCAAGGTCCTGGTCACCGACGAGCACACGGCCTTCACGGGCGGCGTGGGCATCGCGCAGGAGTGGTGCGGCTCCGCACGGAACCCGGACGAGTGGCGCGACACCCACGTACAGGTCCGCGGGCCGGCCGTGGACGGCATCGCCGCGGCCTTCGCCCAGAACTGGGCCGAGTGCCACGACGACCTCTACGACGAGCACGACCGCTTCACCGCCCAGGAGCAGCCGGGACGGGCCACGGTCCAGGTCGTGCGGGGTTCGGCCTCCTTCGGCTGGCAGGACATGCAGACGATCCTGCGGGTCCTGATCACCTCGGCGCAGGAGCGCCTGCGGCTGGCCACGGCCTACTTCGCCCCCGACGCCTACTTCGTCGACCTGCTGGCGGCGGCGGCCCGGCGCGGAGTCACGGTGGAGATCCTGCTGCCCGGACCGCACACCGACCAGCGGGCGTGCCTGCTGGCCGGGCGGCAGCACTACCAGACGCTCGTCGACGCGGGGGTGGAGGTGCGGGAGTACCAGCCGACGATGCTCCACACGAAGATCATGACGGTGGACGGGGTCTGTTCCCTCATCGGCTCCACGAACTTCAACCGCCGCTCCATGGAGCACGACGAGGAGGTCGTCCTGGCGGTCCTCGACGAGGACTTCACCGCACAGCTCGACGCCGACTTCGAGGCCGACCGCAAACGCAGCGAGCCCATCGATCCTGCCCTCTGGAAGCACCGCCCCTTCACCGAACGCCTCGCCGAGGCAGCGGTCACCCCGATCCGGCGGTTCCTGTGAGGGCACCGGGGGGCCGGTGATGTCCGGCCCCCGGGAGACGGGTTACGGCAGGTTGCGCGCCATGACGATCCGCTGGACTTGATTCGTGCCTTCATAAATCTGCGTGATCTTGGCGTCGCGCATCATGCGCTCCACCGGGTAGTCGCGCGTGTAGCCGTAGCCGCCGAGGAGCTGGACCGCGTCCGTGGTGACCTCCATCGCCACGTCCGAGGCGAAGCACTTGGCGGCGGCGCCCAGGTAGGTGAGGTCGGCGTCGACGCGCTGGGAGGCGGCGGCGGCCTGGTAGGTCAGGGCGCGGGCGGCCGAGATCTTCATGGACATGTCGGCGAGCATGAACTGGATGCCCTGGAAGTCGGCGATCGGCTTGCCGAACTGCTTGCGCTCCTGGACGTAGCCCTTGGCGTAGTCGAGGGCGCCCTGGGCGATGCCGAGGGCCTGGGCGGCGATGGTGATGCGGGTGTGGTCGAGGGTCTTCATCGCCGTGGCGAAGCCGGTGCCCTCCTCGCCGATCATGCGGTCGGCGGGGATGCGGACGTTGTCGAGGTAGACCTCGCGGGTCGGGGAGCCCTTGATGCCCAGCTTCTTCTCGGGGGCGCCGAAGGAGACGCCCTCGTCCGACTTCTCGACCACGAAGGCCGAGATGCCCTTGGAGCGCTTGGCCGGGTCGGTGACGGCCATCACCGTGTAGTACTCGGACTCGCCGGCGTTGGTGATCCAGCGCTTCACGCCGTTGAGGATCCAGTGGTCGCCGTCGCGGACGGCCTTGGTCTTCATGCCGGCGGCGTCGGAGCCGGCGTCCGGCTCGGAGAGGCAGTAGGAGAACATGCCCTCGCCCTTGGCGAGCGGGGTCATGTACTTCTTCTTGAGGTCCTCGGAGCCGGAGAGGATCACCGGGAGCGAGCCCAGCTTGTTCACCGCGGGGATGAGGGAGGAGGAGGCGCACACACGGGCGACTTCCTCGATCACTATGACGGTGGCGAGCGCGTCCGCGCCGGCGCCGCCGTACTCCTCGGGTACGTGCACGGCGTGCAGGTCGTTCGCGACGAGCGCCTGGAGGGCCTCGCGGGGGAAGCGGGCCTCCTCGTCCACGGCGGCGGCGTGCGGCGCGATCTTCGCCTCGGCCAGCGAGCGGACGGCGTCACGGAGCATGTCGTGCTCCTCGGACGGGCGGTACAGGTCGAAGTCAGCCGATCCGGCCAAGGTCTCTCACGCTCCAAAACGCTGCGATGGTGGCGCTAACTACCGTTAAGTAATCAAAAGTTTATGGGGTCGCCCACCCGAGTGATACGTGAGCTAGGCGACAGCGGAGAAGTTGCCCGTGAAGGAGCGCCGTCATGCCCCGGCTATGCTCGGGCGCGCACCGCATGCCGTAGACCCCTGGAGCACCCCATGGCCCTGAAGATCACCGTGATCGGCACCGGTTATCTCGGCGCGACACACGCGGCGGCCATGGCCGAGCTGGGCTTCGAGGTGCTCGCCCTCGACGTCGTGCGCGAGAAGATCGAGAAGCTGGAGCGCGCCGAGGCCCCGATGTACGAGCCGGGTCTCGAGGAGTTGCTGCGCAAGCACGTCGCCGGCATCGAGGGCTCCAGCGGCAGGCTGCGCTTCACCCAGGACTGGGCGGAGATCGGCGCGTTCGGCGATGTGCACTTCGTCTGTGTGAACACCCCGCAGCGGCACGGCGAGTACGCCTGCGACATGACCTACGTCGACTCCGCGATCGCTTCGCTCGCCCCGCATCTGCACGGTCCGGCGCTGGTCGTCGGCAAGTCCACCGTGCCGGTCGGCTCCGCGGACCGCCTCGCGGCCTACCTGGCCGCGCACGCGCCCGCCGGGGAGGACGCCGAGCTGGCGTGGAACCCGGAGTTCCTGCGTGAGGGCTTCGCCGTCGACGACACGCTGCACCCCGACCGTCTCGTGGTGGGCGTGCGCAGCGAGCGGGCCGAGAAGCTGCTGCGGGAGGTGTACGCGACGCCGATCGCCGAGGGCTCGCCGTTCGTGGTGACGGACTTCCCGACCTCGGAGCTGGTGAAGACCTCCGCGAACTCCTTCCTCGCCACGAAGATCTCGTTCATCAACGCGATGGCGGAGGTGTGCGAGGCCGCGGGCGGTGACGTCGCCAAGCTGGCGGAGGCCATCGGCTACGACGACCGGATCGGCAAGAAGTTCCTGCGGGCCGGGATCGGCTTCGGCGGCGGATGCCTGCCCAAGGACATCCGGGCGTTCATGGCGCGCGCCGGTGAGCTGGGCGCGGACCAGGCGCTGACGTTCCTGCGGGAGATCGACTCGATCAACATGCGCCAGCGCGGGCAGATGGTGGAGCTGGCCCGGCAGGCGCTGGGCGGCGGGCCGTTCCTGGGCAAGCGGGTGGCGGTGCTGGGCGCGACTTTCAAGCCCGACTCGGACGACGTGCGGGACTCCCCCGCGCTCAACGTGGCCGGGCAGATCCACCTCCAGGGCGGCCAGGTGACGGTCTACGACCCGAAGGGCATGGACAACGCCCGCGGGGTGTTCCCGACCCTCGGCTACGCCGACTCGGCGCTGGACGCCGTGCGCGGTGCCGACATCGTGCTGCACCTGACGGAGTGGCGGGAGTTCCGGGAGCTGGACACCGAGGCCCTCGGTGAGGTCGCGGCGGCGCGGGTCATCCTGGACGGCCGCAACGCCCTGGAGCCGGAGCGCTGGCGCAAGGCCGGCTGGACGTACCGGGCGATGGGGCGTCCGAAGGCCTGAGCGCGAGGAGCGCGGGACAGACGACGCCGGTTCGGCCGAGGCTCAGTCGGCCGAACCGGCGTCTTCGTGCATTCTGCCCCACCCGGACGTGCGGCGGGGCGGCTACGCCTCCTTGGCCCGGTAGCGGCGCATCTTCGCGCGGGCCCCGCAGACCTGCATGGAGCACCAGCGGCCGCGGCCGGCGGGGCTGCGGTCGTAGTAGGCCCAGTGACAGTCGGCGGCCTCGCAGGCCTTGAGGCGGGTCCAGGTGCCGGCGACCAGGGCCTCGGCGACGGCGGCGGCCACGCGTGCGTGCAGGCAGTGGTCGCGGGCGGGGGCGAGGGCGGCCGAGCCGTCCGCCGCGTCGACGGTGACGAGGAGCGGGGCCTCGGCCAGGAGCTCGCCGAGCGGGGTGACCTCGCGGTGCGGCGGGTGGCCGGCGTGGGCCAGGAGGGTCGCGCGCAGCGACTCGCGCAGGGTGCGGGCGCGGCCGGTCTCGTCCGCGGTGATGCCGAGGCGCTCGCGGGTCTCGGGGCTGTCCAGCGCGTCGGCGCCGGACTCGATGTCCAGCGTGTTCACCAGGGCCTCGACCAGGGCCAGGCCGCCGGGCGCGGGCGATCTCTCCGTCATGGCTGGACCGTACCTCTCACGCATTCCCTTGCCAGGTTACCGCCAATGGGGCAGCATGCAGTAACGGTTACTGGTTACCCGCCTCTTTGGGTAACGTCGACTTCGAGGAGGAGTCATGGCTCTCGCCAAGCTGGGTGTCGTCGTCCTGGACTGTCCCGACCCGCGCGCACTGGCCGGTTTCTACGCCGAGGTGCTCGGCGGCACGCCGGTGGTGGAGACCGACGGGGAGGACGAGTGGGTCGACCTGAAGGTGCCGGGCGGCACACCGCTCGCCTTCCAGGCCTCGCCCGGGTACGTGGCACCGCGGTGGCCGTCCGCCGACGGCTCGCAGCAGTTCCACCTCGACCTGGTGGTGGACGACCTGGACACGGCGGAGAAGGGCGTGCTGGCGCTCGGCGCGAAGCCGCTGGACGCCGACGACCGGGAGCGCTCGTTCCGGGTTTACGCCGATCCGGCCGGGCACCCGTTCTGCCTCTGCGCCGGCTGATCTCCGGAGGTCCCATGTCCGCCGTGGCCCGTTTTCGTTCCGTGGTCGTCGACTGCCCCGATCCCCAGGCCCTGGCCCGCTTCTACGCGCAGGTCGCCGGCGGTACGCCGGAGCGGGAGGACGACGACCCCGGCTGGGTGGTGCTGCGCGTCCCCGGCGGGCCCCGGCTCGCCTTCCAGCGCTCCCCGGGCCACACCCCGCCGGAGTGGCCGCGGGCCGACCGCAACGCCCAGCAGCTCCACCTGGACTTCGACGCCGGCTCGACCTGGGACGAGATCGACGCGGCCGAGGAGCGGGTGCTGGCGCTGGGCGCGCGGGTGCTGGACAAGGAGGACCATGAGAAGAAGGGCTTCCGCGTCTACGCCGACCCGGCGGGACACCCGTTCTGCCTGTGCCGGATCGAACACGGCTGAGCCCCTGACTACCCGTCCAGCTCCGAGATCGTCGCCGTCGACGGCTCCCGGCGCTGCTGGGCGGTACGGGCCGTGAAGTCGGCGCCGCGCAGGACGCGCTGGACGTTGCCCCAGGTCAGCAGGGCGACGTCCGGCTCGTCCCAGCCGCGCCGCAGCAGTTCGGCGATCAGCCGTGGATAGCAGGAGGTGTCGCCGAGCTCCTGCGGATGGGCGGCCCCGGAGTCGTAGGTGCCGGACAGCCCCACGCAGTGGGCTCCGGCCACGGCGCGGATGTGGTCGAGGTGGTCGGCGACGTCGCGGACGGTCGGCCCGGTCTGCTCGGCGGTCAGCGGCACCAGGCACAGGCCCTTGGCCGCGCCCAGCTCCGCCAGCAGGTCGTCGGGCAGATTGGCAGGGTGGGGGCGCAGGCTCCGGGCCGCGGAGCGGCTGCACAGCACGGGTGCCCGGGAGAGGGCCAGGACCCGGCGCAGGGTCTGCGAGGAGGCGCCCGAGAGGTCCGCGATGACGCCGAGGCGGTTCATCTCGCGCACGACCTCCTCGCCGAACCGGGTCAGCCCCGCCTCGCTCGCCCAGGACACCCCGGTCAGCGTCAGCGCACGCAGGCCGAGCAGGTGCAGCTGGCGGAGGATGCCGAGCGAGTCGCCCAGGGCGGGGGCGCCGGCGGGACCGAGGAGCACGGCGACGCGGCCGCAGTTGCGGGCGTCCGCGACCTGCCCGGCCGTGCAGGCCGGGCGCAGGCCCTCTTCGCAGGTCCGGGCGACGGCCTTGGCCAGGTCCAGTTGCTCCAGGGTGGCACCGACGGCCCGGTCGCCGTCGAGGCCCTCGGGCAGGTGCAACGACCAGAAGATCGCGCCCACATGACCGCTGCGCAGCCGTGGCACGTCCGTGTCCACGGTGCTCTCGCCGTCCTCCAGGTCGTACCAGGGCAGACGCTTGAGCGCCCAGGGCAGCCCGTTGTAGCCGTCGGCGACGGGGTGCGCGGCGAGGAGGGCGTGGGCCCGCGTCATGGGCGCGTCGTCCGGGTCGGAGACGGTATGAAAGGACTCCGCCGGGACGACGCCCTCCTCGGGGTACGGCTCGGCCAGATCGTCGAACTCGGCGGCGGCCGCGGCAGTGGTGCGCAGGTCGTCGTGGAGGTCTGCCATGGCGGCTCCGTACGGTCGTTCGTGAGGTACGGTCACCGTCGCACGGAGCGGGGCGTGGTTCCTGGTGGGCGGGGCGTTCGGAGTACGGCGCGGGCCTCGCGGGCGGGTGCCCTCAGGACAGCCGGGCCGCGTCGATCACCTCGTCCAGGGTGTCCCGGGAACGGACCAGGTCGGCGATCATCCGGTCGATGCGGGCGCGCTCGGCGGTGAGGTCGGCGACCAGCTGCGGCGTGGCGACGACGGAGGGGCCGCCGTCGGTGTCCCGCATGCAGGGCAGCAACTGGACGATCTTCTCGCTGCACAGTCCCGCCGCGAACAGCTCCTGGATCCGGATGACCCGGTCCACGGCCGCCTCCGGGTACGCCCGGTGCCCGCCGGGGGTCCGCTCGGCGGAGAGCATGCCCTGCTTCTCGTAGTAGCGCAGCGAGCGTTCGCTGACGCCCGTGCGCCGGGCCAGTTCACCGATCCGCACGTGCCACCCCCGGACTTGATCCTGACATGAGTGTCAGGTTCTAGCGTACGGGCATGACGCAGCACACGACAGCACTCTTCGAACCGGCTCGTCTCCCCGGGCTGGACCTGCCCAGCCGTCTGGTGATGGCCCCGTTGACCCGCAACCGCGCCGGCGCGGACGGCACCCCGACCCCGCTCATGGCCGAGTACTACGCCCAGCGCGCCTCGGCCGGGCTGATCATCGCCGAGGCCTCGACACCGAACGCGGTCGGTCAGACGTACCCCGGCATCGCCGCCATCCACACTCCGGCCCATGTGGCCGGCTGGCGGCAGGTCACGGACGCCGTGCGGGACGCGGGCGGGCGAATGTTCCTCCAGCTCCAGCACGGCGGCCGGGTCGGCCACCCCGCGACCAGCGGGCTCACGCCGCTGGCGCCCTCGCCCGTCCCGCTGCCCGAGACGATCCACACCCCGCAGGGGCGGCTGCCGGCCGTCGTCCCCCGGGAGATGACCGGTGAGGACATCCGCACCACCGTCGCCGACTTCGCGAGGGCCGCCCGCAACGCGATCGACGCCGGGTTCGAGGGCGTCGAGGTGCACTCCGCCAACGGCCATCTGCTGCACCAGTTCCTGGCCCGCAACACCAATCTCCGCACCGACGGCTACGGCGGTTCCGTCGCCGCCCGGATCCGGTTCACGGCCGAGGTGACCGAGGCCGTGGCCGCCGAGATCGGGGCCGGGCGGACGGGGCTGCGGGTCTCCCCCGGCAACACGGTCAACGGCATCGAAGAGGGCGAGACGGAGGAGCTCTACCCGGTGCTCGCCGAGCGGCTGGGCGGGCTGGGGCTCGCGTATCTGCACCTGGTGCGCTCCGATCCGGACACCGAGGTGTTCCGTTCGGTGCGAGCAGCCTGGCCGGGCGTGCTCATCGGCAACCCGGTGCTGAGCGAGTTCACCACGTGGGAGGTGCGCCGGGCGTCCGAGGCGCTGCTGGCCGCCGGTGCGGATCTGATCGCGCTCGGCCGGCCCTTCCTCGCCAACCCCGACCTGGTGGCGCGGCTGCGGCTCGGGGCGCCGCTCAACGCGATGCGCGACCGGTACTTCATGTACGTGGGCGGGGCGACCGGCTACACCGACTACCCCGCCCTCGACGATCAGCCGGCGGACGCGTCCAGCGACTCGATCGTGGCGTTGGACGGCGGCCGCGTCGCCTGAAGACCCCGGGCGACATCCTCCGCCGCGTCCAGCACCCGGACCGCGTTCTTCCAGGTCAGCTTGGCCAGGTCGGCCTTGGACCAGCCGCGCTCGAGCAGTTCCGCGAGGAGGTTGGGGTAGCCGGAGACGTCCGCGAGGCCGTCGGGGGTGAAGGCCGTGCCGTCGTAGTCGCCGCCGATGCCGAGGTGGTCGATGCCGGCCGCCTCGCGCATGTGGTCCAGGTGGTCGGCGACCGTCGACACCGTCGCGACCGGCCGCGGGTGCCGCTCCTCGAAGGCGCGGTGGACCTTCATGGCCTGTGCGGTGGTGTCGAGGTGGTGGAAGCCGTGGGCGCGCATGTTCTCGTCGGCCGCAGCCGTCCAGTCCACGGCCGCCTGGAGCACGAACTTCGGCACGAACGTCACCATCGCCATGCCGCCGTTGGCGGGCAGCCGCTCCAGGACGTCGTCGGGGACGTTGCGCGGGTGGTCGCACACGGCCCGGGCGGAGGAGTGGGAGAAGATCACCGGGGCGGAGCTCGCGTCGAGCGCGTCCCGCATGGTCGTCGCCGCCACGTGGGAGAGGTCGACGAGCATGCCGAGCCGGTTCATCTCCCGGACGACCTCGCGGCCGAACGCGGTCAGTCCACCGGCCTTCGGCTCGTCGGTCGCGGAGTCCGCCCAGTCGACGTTGTCGTTGTGGGTGAGCGTGAGGTACCGCACGCCGAGCCCGTACAGGCCGCGCAGGGTGCCCAGGGAGTTGGCGATGGAGTGGCCGCCCTCCGCCCCCATGAGGGAGGCGATACGGCCCTCCCCGCGCGCGGCCTCCATGTCGGCGGCGGTGAGCGCGGGGCGCAGGTCCTCGGCGTGACGGGTCAGCAACTGCCGTACGCAGTCGATCTGTTCGAGGGTGGCGGCGACCGGATCGGGCGAGTCCGTGCGGACGTACACCGACCAGTACTGCGCGCCGACCCCGCCCGCGCGCAGCCGGGGGATGTCGGTGTGCAGATGGGCGCTCTGGTCGGCGGCGATGTCGCGGGCGTCGAGGTCGTAGCGGACCTGTTCGCGCAGCGCCCAGGGCAGGTCGTTGTGGCCGTCGACGACCGGGAACTCACGCAGGAGTTCCCGGGCCGCCTCCTGGGACGTCACGCCGTCACTTCCCCGCGCCGAAGCCGAAGCCGCCCGCACCCTCGACCTTGGAACGCAGGCGCTTGCCCTTCTCGGTGGCCTGGTCGTTCAGCTCCTGCTGGAAGTCGCGCATCCGGCCGCGCAGCTCCTCGTCGTGCGCGGCGAGGATGCGGGCCGCCAGCAGCCCGGCGTTGCGGGCGCCGGCGACGGAGACCGTGGCGACCGGGACACCCGCAGGCATCTGCACGATCGACAGGAGGCTGTCCATGCCGTCGAGGTACTTCAGCGGCACGGGTACGCCGATGACCGGCAGCGGGGTCACCGAGGCGAGCATGCCGGGCAGGTGGGCGGCGCCGCCCGCCCCGGCGATGATCACTTTGAGCCCGCGGGCGTCGGCCTGCTCGCCGTAGGCGACCATCTCGCGCGGCATGCGGTGCGCGGAGACGACGTCGACCTCGTAGGCGATCTCGAACTCGTCGAGGGCCTTGGCGGCGGCCTCCATGACGGGCCAGTCGGAGTCCGACCCCATGACGATGCCAACAACAGGGCTCATTCGGTGATGGTGCCTCTCAGGTAGCCGGCTGCGTGACGGGCGCGCTCCAGCACGTCGTCCAGGTCGTCGCCGTAGGTGTTGACGTGTCCGACCTTGCGGCCGGGCTTCACGTCCTTGCCGTACATGTGGATCTTGAGCTGGGGGTCGCGGGCCATGCAGTGCAGGTACGCGGAGTACATGTCCGGGTAGTCGCCGCCGAGGACGTTGACCATGACGGTCCACGGGGCGCGCGGGCGCGGGTCGCCGAGCGGGAGGTCCAGGACGGCCCGGACGTGGTTGGCGAACTGGCTGGTGACGGCGCCGTCCATCGACCAGTGGCCGCTGTTGTGCGGGCGCATCGCGAGCTCGTTGACGAGGATCCGCCCGTCGCGGGTCTGGAACAGCTCGACGGCGAGGTGCCCGACGACGCCGAGCTCCTTGGCGATGTTCAGCGCCATCCCGGAGGCCTCCAGGGCGAGGGCCTCGTCGAGGTCGGGCGCCGGGGCGACGACCGTGTCGCAGACGCCGTTGACCTGGCGGGACTCCACGACCGGGTAGGCCACGGCCTGGCCGTGCGGGGAGCGGACCACGTTGGCGGCGAGCTCGCGCAGGAAGTCGACCTTCTCCTCGGCGAGCACGGGGACACCGGCCTTGAAGGGGTCGGCGGCCTCCTCGACGGAGTCGACGACCCACACACCCTTGCCGTCGTAGCCGCCGCGGACGGTCTTGAGGACGACCGGGAATCCCCCACTCTCGGCTTCGCTCGAGCGGGAGGTGCCCCCACCGCCCTCGGCCGCGAAGGCGGCCACGTCCTGCGGATCGGACACGATCCTGTGCCGGGGGCAGGGCACGCCGATCGCGTCGAGCTTCGCGCGCATCACCCCCTTGTCCTGGGCGTGCACGAGCGCGTCCGGGCCGGGGCGGACGGGGATACCGTCCGCCTCCAGGGCCCTGAGGTGCTCGGTGGGCACGTGTTCGTGATCGAAGGTGATCACATCGCACCCCCGGGCGAACTCGCGCAACGTGTCGAGGTCGCGATAGTCGCCGATGACGACATCGCTCACGACCTGCGCAGCGGAGTCCTGCGGGGTGTCACTGAGGAGCTTGAACCTGATGCCCAGCGGGATGCCCGCCTCGTGTGTCATACGAGCGAGCTGGCCACCGCCGACCATGCCGACTACCGGGAACGTCACGCCCCCAGGGTATCGGCCGCGCCAGGGTGGCCGGTTTCCTGTCCCTCACCCGCACCGCCCGGACCATCTCCGGCCGTCCACCGGTATCCGCAGGAAGATCGCGCGGGCGGGTGGTTAGCATGGCTGGATCGACGCCGACGAACGGACGGGGGCCTGCACGACCATGGGACATGGTGCCTCCCGGCTCCGACGGGTCGTACGCGAAGTCGCCAAGTTCGGCGCGGTGGGCGGTGCCGGGGTGCTGGTCAACCTCGCCGTGTTCAACCTCGTACGCCACACCACCGACCTCCAGGTGGTCCGCGCGAGCGTCATCGCGACGGTCGTCGCGATCGTCTTCAACTACGTCGGCTTCCGCTACTTCACCTACCGCGACCGCGACAAGAGCCGCCGTACGCGTGAGATGACTCTCTTCCTGCTGTTCAGCGCGATCGGCCTGGTCATCGAGAACGGCGTCCTGTACACGGCCACGTACGGCTTCGGCTGGGACACCCCGCTCCAGAACAACGTCTTCAAGTTCCTGGGCATCGGCATCGCGACCCTGTTCCGCTTCTGGTCCTACCGCTCCTGGGTCTTCCGCGCGCTGCCCGCCCGCGAGCCCGCGCCGGACCCGGTCCCGCGGACCGGGCCCGCCGGCCTCCCGAAGCCCAAGCAGCAGGTGCCGTGACCCACGCGGCGCGGCCCGCGACCTAGTGCCGCGGCAGGCAACGTTCGCCCCGTCGCGACGCCCGGCACCCCCTCTCGCCGCACCGGCCGAAAGCACGGGTACACCCCGTACGAGGGCTTCCGGCCGGCACGCCGAGAGCACACACCGGACGCCACTCCTTCACGGGCAAACGTTGCCCGCCGCGGCACTAGCGGACCGTCGGCTCCTCGTCGTCGTCCGCGGGCTTCTGCAGCGGGGTGCGGGACAGGAACAGGCCGAAGACGGGGGGCTTGGTCTGGAGCATCTCCAGGCGGCCGCCGTCGGCCTCGGCGAGGTCGCGGGCGACCGCCAGGCCGATGCCCGTGGAGTTGCGGCCGCTGATCGCCCGCTCGAAGATCCTGGCGCCGAGGTCGGCGGGGATGCCGGGGCCCTCGTCCGTGACCTCGATGACGGCCTGGTTGCCGGTGACGCGGGTGCGCAGGGCCACCGTGCCGCCGCCGTGCATGAGGGAGTTCTCGATCAGCGCGGCCAGGACCTGCGCGACCGCGCCGGGCGTGCCCACCGCCCGCAGATGCCGTTTGCCGGAGCTGACGATCGCCCGCCCCGCGCTGCGGTACGCCGGCCGCCACTCCGCGAGCTGCTGCTGGATGACCTCGTCGAGGTCGAAGGAGACGGCGGAGCCGGTGCGCGGATCGCGGGAGTTCGTCAGCAGCCGCTCCACGACGTCCGTGAGCCGCTCGACCTGCGTCAGCGCGATCGTCGCCTCCTCCTTCACCGTGTCCAAGTCGTCGGTGAGGGTGATCTCCTCCAGCCGCATCGACAGCGCCGTGAGCGGCGTGCGCAGCTGGTGGGAGGCGTCCGCGGCCAGCCGGCGCTCCGCGGTCAGCATGCGGGCGATGCGCTCGGCGGAGCCGTCCAGCACGTCCGCCACCCGGTCCAGCTCGGGCACCCCGTACCGCTTGTGCCGTGGCCGCGGGTCGCCCGAGCCGAGCCGCTCGGCCGTCTCCGCGAGGTCGGTCAGCGGGGACGCCAGCCGGTTCGCCTGGCGGACGGCCAGCAGGACCGCGGCCACCACCGCCAGCAGCGCGACCAGCGCGATGATCAGCAGCGTCCGGCCGACCTCACGGGTGACCGAGGAGCGCGGTTCCTGGACGGTGACCGTCTCGCCCTCCTCGCCGGGCGCGGTGGCGCTGATGACGTCACCGTCCGGCCTGTCGCCGATCTCGATGGGCGCCTCGCCGGGGATGCGGATCACCGCGTAGTACCGGTCCTGCGTGACCTGCTCGCGCAGCACCTGAGCGTCGACCTGCTGCGCCCCGAAGAGCCGGCTGTCGACGATGCTCGCGAGCCGGACCGACTCGGACTCCACCCGCTCCTGGGCGCTGTTGCTGATGGTCCGGGTCTCCACGATGACCAGGGAGACGCCGAAGACGGCGATCACGACGAGCACCACGGCGAGCGTGGACTGGATCAGTCGGCGACGCATGTCCTGTTACCCGAGCCCGCCTCGCGGCTCAGCTCTTCTCGAAACGGAAACCCACACCGCGCACGGTGGCGATGTAGCGGGGGTTGGCCGCGTCGTCGCCGAGCTTCTTGCGCAGCCAGGAGATGTGCATGTCGAGGGTCTTGGTCGACGACCACCACGTCGTGTCCCAGACCTCGCGCATCAGCTGGTCGCGGGTGACGACCCGGCCCGCGTCGCGCACCAGCACCCGCAGCAGGTCGAACTCCTTGGCGGTGAGCTGGAGCTCCTCCTCGCCCATCCAGGCGCGGTGCGACTCGACGTCGATGCGCACGCCGTGCGTGGCGGGCGGCTGCTGCGGCTCGGAGGCGCCGCGCCGGAGCAGTGCCCGCACGCGCGCGAGCAGTTCGGCGAGCCGGAACGGCTTGGTGACGTAGTCGTCGGCGCCCGCGTCGAGCCCGACGACGGTGTCCACCTCGTCGGCGCGCGCGGTCAGGATGAGGATGGGGATGGCGTGGCCTTCGCCCCGCAGGCGGCGGGCCACCTCCAGACCGTCCATGCCGGGCAGCCCGAGGTCGAGCACGACCAGGTCGACGCCCCCCTGCAGTCCGGCGTCGAGAGCGGTGGGTCCGTCCTCACGGACCTCGACCTCGTAGCCCTCCCGGCGCAGAGCACGGGCCAGCGGCTCCGAGATGGACGCATCGTCCTCGGCGAGCAGTACACGGGTCATGAGGTGATGGTAGACCTGCGGCGCCCTGAGCTGGGGTGTGACCGGAATCCTTGATTCTTACCGTCGGCATACGCGGCTCTTACGTGTCAGAGGTATGCGTACATACCTCTGCCTGTGGGGTGGGATCCTGGCAAGGACCTTGGAAACGGTCGTGCGGTTCCGTCGAAACCTGTGATCCGTGTCTCAAGTCCTTTCATATGGGGCGGTGTCCTGCCGTATGGTGAATCAACGCCTGTAGCACCACGGCGACCTTCGGAGGCTGTCTGCCCTGGAGGTCTCTTTTGTGTGCGGCCGGTTCCCGCCGGCCCCCGATGTGTAACGACCTGTGGCCGGGCCTCATGCGTGCGGCGACGCGCGTAGAGGCGTGGATCCCGGTGGCGACCGCCCACCGCTCCGTGACCCGGAGCGAACCCCGTAGGCGTCGGACGGACGGCCGTACCCGCCGGTGCCGGCAACCCCCACCGGGCGCACCACCGCTGCATGCGGGGCGCGTCCCGAGCAGCAAGGAACGACCATGGCGTCCAGCCTGACGAAGGACTCGGCCCGACCGGGCACCCCCGGTTCCGAGAAGACCTTCTTCGGCCACCCCCGCGGACTGGCCACTCTGTTCATGACCGAGATGTGGGAGCGCTTCAGCTTCTACGGCATGCGGGCCCTGCTCGTCGTGTATTTGCTCTCCGGCGGTCCGGACGCCAAGAAGGGCAGCATGGGCGGCGGTCTGGGCATGGACCTCGCCACGACGACGGCGATCTACTCGGTCTACCTGTCGATGGTGTACCTGCTCGCCATGCCCGGCGGCTGGCTCGGCGACCGGGTCTGGGGACCGCGCAAGACGGTGGCGATCGCGGCCGTGACGATCATGGCGGGCCACCTGGTGCTGGCCCTGCCCGGCGGCCAGGCGCCGTTCTTCGCCGGTCTGGCGCTGGTGGCCCTGGGCTCGGGCCTGCTGAAGGCCAACGTCTCCACGATGGTCGGCCACCTCTACGACGGCCCGGACGACCCGCGTCGTGACGGCGGCTTCACGATCTTCTACATGGGCATCAACATGGGTGCCTTCTTCGCGCCGCTGATCATCGGCACCGTCGGCCAGCAGGTGAGCTGGCACCTCGGCTTCGGTCTCGCCGCGGTCGGCATGGGCATCGGTCTCGCCGCCTTCCTCATCGGCACCCGCCACCTGAGCCCGCAGAGCAACGTCGTGCCCAAGCCGCTGGCGGCCGAGGAGCGCACGTCCTGGCTGCGCAAGGGCCTGCTGTGGCTGATCGTCGCGACCGTCTTCTACGGCGTCGTCGGTTTCACCGGCCACTTCACCCTGAACTGGGCGATGATCCCGCTGACGGTCATCGGCCTGGTCATCCCGGCCGGTGTGCTGATCCGCATCAAGCGGGACAAGGAGCTCAGCACGGTCGAGCAGTCGAAGATGACCGGCTACATCTGGTTCTTCGTCGCGGCCGCCGCGTTCTGGATGATCTACGACCAGGGCGGTTCCACGGTCCAGGCGTTCGGTGAGACGAAGGCCTCCGGCTCGCTGCTCGGCTTCGACTTCCCGTCCTCCTGGTACCAGTCGCTGAACCCGGTCTTCATCATGGCGCTGGCCCCGGTCTTCGCCTGGTTCTGGCTGTGGCTGAACCGCAAGGGCAAGGAGCCGAGCACCGTCGCCAAGTTCGCCGCGGCGCTGTTCTTCATCGGTGTCTCGTTCTTCTTCTTCCTGCTCCCGCTGGGCATGGCCGGCGGTGACACGCTGGTCAGCCCGATGTGGCTGGTCGGCATCTACCTGATCCAGACCGTCGGTGAGCTGTGCCTCTCCCCGGTCGGCCTGTCCGTGACGACGAAGATGGCCCCGGCCAAGTACGCCAGCCAGATGATGGGCGTCTGGTTCCTCGCGGTCACGGCGGGCGACTCGGTGACGGGTCTGCTCTCCAACCCGGCCGTCGGCGGCGTGGACCTGAGCGGCACCGGTGCGGTCGCCGCGGAGGCGGTGCTCGCCGTGCTCGCCGGTCTCGCGGTGTACATGTACCGCAGGAAGGTCAAGTCCCTGATGGGCGACGTCCACTGAGCACGGTCGCCTGACGCCGAAGGAGACCTCCTCCGGGACAAGGGCCGTCACACCTCCGGGTGCGGCGGCCCTTTCTCATGTCCCTTTCTCATGTCCCTTTCTCATGTCCCGGTCTCATGTCCCGGTCTCATGTACCGGTCTCATGTACCGGTCTCATGTACCGGTCTCATGTACCGGTCTCATGTACCGGTGGATCTCGGAGGGTCGCCGTCCGGGGCGAACCAGGGAGTGCCGGAGGCCCGGCGGGCAGGGGGCAGCGGCAGGCGCCGGGCCGGGCGCGCCGCGTGGCCGGGACGGCGGGGCCGCAGGTGGTCGATCACGGCCAGCCCCGCGCGGAACAGCGCCGCCGGTACGACCAGCAGGACGAGGCCCCAGAACAGGGTCACGCCCCAGGGGCGGCCCACGCCCCAGGGGTGCTCGGCGAGCACCTTGCCGCCGTACTTCAGCGACACCGTGTAGTCGCCGTGCGCCCCGGCCCCGAGCTCCACGGGCAGCTCGATGCGGGCCTTGCCGCCGGGCCGGATCGTGCCGCGCCAACGCTGGTCCTGCCACTCGGGGGCGTACACGCCGTGCGCGGTGCCGACCTGGAAGACCGGGTTCCGCACCGGGGACGTGCCGACGTTGCCGACGGTGACCACGAGGGTCCGGGCGGGCGGGGAGCCGAACCAGGTGAGCGGACCGCCGGAGCCGCGCAGCCGGGTGTCCGCGAGCAGGGACAGCCGTCCGCCGGCCGCCTCCGCCGGCAGCGGCTCGACCGCGTGCCCGGCGACCCGGAGGGCCGCGTCGGCTTCGGCCTCGGCTCCCGTCACGGTCGCCACGTGCACCACGCAGGGGCACGGCACGGGCGGCTCCACGACGGGCAGTTCACGGCGGAAACGCCCGTCGGCGCCGGTGGTGACGGCCCGGCCGTCGGCGTTGGCGCAGGAGTTGGTGCCGCCGGTCACCCCCCGCTTCGGCTCGGCCTGCCCGCACACGAGCAGCGTCAGCAGGGCCCGGGGCCGCCAGCCGCTGCCGCGGACGATGACCGAACCGCCCGTGCCCGCCTGGGTCTTGGACAGCTCGACGACGGGCCGGTCCACGGCCCCGGCGGGCCCGGAACCCCCGAGGACCAGCAGCAGCGCCAGCAGAACCGGCAGTGGGAGATGGAGATACGGAACACGGACGGCGAGCGGCATGGGCGGCTCCAGCGGTCGTTCGCTCGGGGATGCACCTGCCAGGAGAGGGTCCTGTGACGGCTCCGGCAGGCGCGCACCCGGCACTACACCTGCCAGGAGGAGCACTCCAGCGACGGCTCCGGCGGTCGTGTACCTGGCGGTGCCGCCGGAGGGGCGCTCCTGTCAATGGCCTGCCTGAGTCCCCCGGTGACGTCGGGTCAGCCACAGGGTGCCCGCCGCACCGGTGAGCAGGACCGTGCCGCCGAGGGTGCCGAGGGCGATGGCCGAGTCCTCGGGGCCGGTCTGCGGAAGCCCGGCGCCGGTGTCCGCGCCGGAGCCGCCGCCCTGGGCGGATCCCGGGGCGCCGCCGCCGCTCGCGGCCGTGACGTCGAGCGTGCGGGACGGGCCCGGGTCGTTCGTCGGGGTGCAGGTGGTCGTCGTGCCGAGCGCCTTGATGGTGAGCACACCGGCCGTGAAGGTGACCTTGCCGCTCTTCTTGGGCATGTACGTGCCGCTCAGATCGCTGATCTTGATGGGCGTGTTGGCCGGGATCGCGGCGTCGTTGGCCGGGCCGGTCACCGAGAGGGTGCCGCTGTCGGCGCCGCCGAGGGCGATGGTGGCGCTCGGGGTCATCGCGCCCTTGCCCAGTTCGACCGGGCTGGAGGAGACGCCCTTCTGCCAGGACATGGTGATCCGGTAGCCGTCGCCGCGCTCGACGCTCTTGATGTCGATGGGAGAGACGGCACTCTTGTCGCCGATCGGCGTCTTGCACTGGTAGTTCACGTCGACGACCTCGGCCCGGGCGACGGGGGCGGCCATCCACACCGCCGCCGAGCCGGCCAGGGCCGCGGCGGACGCGAGCGCGGCGGTTCGTTTCCGGTACGACACGGTGGCGCTCCCCTTCCTTTTCCTGACGGCGTATCAGATAGGGCCGTCAAGGTACGCCCGGGGCCTTGAGGAAGGAAGAGACGGCGCACGCCGGATCTGTGCGGATCCGGCGTGTGGTGCGTGACGCATGGGGGGGGGTTGTGCGGCGGAAGCCGGGCTGGGGCCGTCGCCGGAGGCGCGCGGCGGAATACCAAGGAGGGGCACCCGTTCGGATGCCCCCGGAGACCTGCGCGGACCGGACCGGACACCCACCCGGCCAGGTGCGCCGAAATCCGGCCGATGCGGCGGAATCAAGCCCGTGTGCCGAGATCCGGCGGACACATCGAGATCGGACCGGTACGCCAAGATCGACCGGTACGCCAGGATGGGACCGGTACGGGATCACGGGTGCACCGGACGGGGATCAGGCGGGCTGCCCCGACCGAACACAGCCCCCCGGAATCACGCAGGCGCACCCAGTTCCGCCCACACCGTCTTGCCCGAGAGCCCCGGCGTGCGGACGACGCCCCAGTCCAGGCACAGCCGCTGGACGATGAACATGCCATGGCCACCCGGGCGCCCCGCGCGGTGCGGGGTGCGGGGTGCCGGCTGTCCGGTGCCCCGGTCGGCGACCTCGACACGGATGACCTTGTTGTCGCAGCTGATCCGCAACTGGTCAGGCCCCCCGGCATGCAGACAGGCGTTGGTGACCAGCTCGGAGACGACCAGCAGCACGTCCTCGGCGGCGGCCCGCTGGTCGGCGGAGGCGGCCGGCAGCCAGCCCCACGCGTACAGCGCCTGGCGGGTGAAGTCGCGGGCCAGCGGAACGACGCCGCTCTCGTCGTCGAAGCTCAGCCGGCGCACCTGCGGGCCCCCCGGCGGCGCCGCGGCCCCGGACGGCGCTCCCGCACCCTCGCCGGCCGTGCCGGCCGCCGCCACGCCACCCTCGGACGCCCCGGAAGCGCCGCCGGGCTCCGGCCCGCGGTCGCCCGGCGGGTAAGGCCGGGTGGTGCTCATCAGCGCTTCACCTCACCGATTCGCCAGTTCACGATTCAAAGAAATCACTACACCGTCCGTCACGCAGTGCGCGGCACGTCGGTCTCGCGGCACCCCTGCCACCGCGGCGTCCGACAGGTTCAGGATGTCTCCTGCCCTGGGGGACGGGGTGAACACCCATGCATTCCGCACGAAAGACGTGACGGAGCCGCGATACCGGTCACAGAGGGATCGCCGAGGCACCACGCGCCGACGCACCGCCGGTCAGCCCGACTCGTCGGACAGGGCCGCCTCGAGCGAATCATGGACGCTGAAGACCGCATCCGCACCCGTGATCTCGAACACGCGCGCCACCACCGGCTGCATACCGGCGAGGGCGACACCGCCACCGGCGGCCTCCGCCTTCAGCCGCGCCCCGAGGAGCACGTTGAGTCCCGTGGAGTCGCAGAACTCCAGGCGCGCGCAATCGATGACCAGGCGCTTGAATCCCTTGGCGAGGCAGTCCTCGAGTGGCTCACGCAACAGATCGGCGGTGTGGTGATCCAACTCACCCGCCGGGGTCACGACGGCACTAGAGCCCTCTTCCCGCACCTCCACCAGAAGCCGGCCAGACTGTGCGCTGCCGACCGTCCCGCGGTCCATGCCGTCTCTCTCTCCTGACGTCGAGGCTGGTTGCTGACGCCCTCGAACACTACGCCTTCCCCGCACGGTCCGACACCCGAACAACTACACACAAACGGACATATGCCCACAGAACGCACTTGCGGTGGGCTCGGGAAAGCGGGTAGGCCTAGTAAGGACACGTACCCGACACGGCCGGCTTTGGAGGCGCCGCACACCGCAGTGCACCTAACGGCTCCGGCAGCCATATGCCGAGAACGATGGAGGACATCATGTCACCCCGGCTCGACGGATCGCGTACCCACAAAGCGACGTCGACACCCCTTCCGGAACATCTGGATCCCATCGAGCAGGACGAGATGCTCGTCACACAGGACGGCACTCTCGCCGGACTTCCGGACATCCCCCCGTACGAGGAAGTCGACGCGGTCGACGCCCGGGCCCTGTCCAGGACCCTCTTCGAGCGTCTGGAGACGCTGGAGGAAGGCACTCACGAGTACTCGTACGTCCGCAACACGCTCGTCGAACTGAACCTCGCGCTGGTCAAGTTCGCCGCGTCCCGGTTCCGCTCCCGCAGCGAGCCGATGGAGGACATCATCCAGGTCGGCACCATCGGCCTGATCAAGGCGATCGACCGTTTCGAGCTGTCCCGCGGTGTGGAGTTCCCCACGTTCGCGATGCCGACCATCATCGGCGAGATCAAGCGCTTCTTCCGCGACACCTCGTGGTCCGTGCGCGTTCCGCGGCGGCTCCAGGAGCTGCGGCTCGACCTGGCCAAGGCCGGGGACGAACTGGCCCAGAAGCTCGACCGCGCCCCCACGGTGGCCGAGCTGGCGGAGCGTCTCGGGATCTCCAACGACGAGGTCGTCGAGGGCATGGCCGCGTCGAACGCCTACACCGCCTCCTCGCTGGACGCCCAGCCGGAGGAGGACGACTCCGAGGGCGCGCTCGCGGACCGCATCGGCTACGAGGACCACGGGCTCGAAGGCATCGAGTACGTCGAGTCGTTGAAGCCGCTGATCGCGGAACTCCCGCCGCGCGACCGGAAGATCCTGTCCCTGCGGTTCGTCGCGGGCATGACCCAGTCGGAGATCGGCGAGGAGCTCGGCATCTCGCAGATGCACGTCTCGCGGCTGCTGTCGCGGACGCTGGTGCGGCTGCGCAAGGGGCTGACCGTCGAGGAGTGATCCTCGACCCGGGTGAACGTGTCCTTCGGGGGCGGGCCGGACGGCCCGCCCCCGGGCGCGTGCACCAGTGGCCTCCGACGGCCCTTCAGGTGCCGAGGACCAGCACCGCCGTGGGGAGGAGCGGGGCCGGGCTCAGCAGCCAGCTCCCCCGACGCGGCACCTCATTCTCACCGGACGGTGATCACACCACGCGCACTCCGCGCCGCCACACCCCGCTGACCAGGGGGACGCCGGGCCGGTAGGCCAGGTGGACGTGGCTCGGCGCGTCGAGGAGCGTCAGGTCCGCGTACGCGCCCGGGGTGAGGCGTCCGACGTCGTCCCGCCGGAGGGCCGCGGCCCCGCCCGCCGTGGCGGACCACACGGCCTCGTCGGGGGTCATCCCCATGTCCCGTACCGCCAGGGCGACGCAGAACGGGACGGACGAGGTGAAGGACGAGCCGGGGTTGCAGTCCGTGGACAGTGCGACCGTGACGCCCGCGTCCAGCAGCCGCCGCGCGTCCGGCCATGCGGCCCGCGTGGAGAACTCGGCGCCGGGCAGCAGGGTGGCGACCGTTCGGCCGCCGGCCAGGGCGTCCACGTCCGCGTCCGTCAGGTGGGTGCAGTGGTCGGCGCTGGCCGCGTCGAGCTCGACCGCGAGCTGCACGCCGGGGCCGTAGGACAGCTGGTTGGCGTGGATGCGGGGGTGCAGGCCCTTTGCCTTGCCGGCGGTGAGGATCGCGCGGGCCTGGTCGCCGTCGAAGGCGCCCTTCTCGCAGAAGACGTCGATCCAGCGGGCGTGCGGGGCGCAGGCGTCGAGCATCTCGCCGGTGACGAGGGCGACGTAGGCCGCCGGGTCCTCGGCGTGGTCCGGCGGGACGATGTGGGCGCCGAGGTAGGTGACCTCGTCGGTGTGGGCGGCGGCGATACGCAGGGCGCGGGCCTCGTCCTCCACGGTCAGGCCGTAGCCGGACTTGGTCTCGAAGGTCGTGGTGCCCTGGCGGAGGGCTTCGGCGAGGTAACGGGTGACGTTGGCCTCGAGTTCCTCGTCGCTCGCCGCCCGGGTGGCCGCGACGGTGGTGCGGATGCCGCCCGCGCTGTAGGGCCGCCCGGACATACGGGCGTTGAACTCCTGTGTCCGGTCGCCCGCGAAGACGAGGTGGGAGTGGGAGTCCACGAAGCCGGGCAGGACCGCCCGGCCTTCCGCGTCGACCCGATTGTCAGTGGCGGGTGCTTTGCTTTGATCACCGGTCCACACGACGCGGTCGCCTTCGATGACGACGGCCGCGTCCTGGACCAGTCCGAGGGGGGATCCGTCACCGAGGGAGGGGTCATTGGTGACCAGGCTGGCGATGTTCGTGATGAGCGTGCTTGCGGTGCTCGCGGAGTGGGCGGGGCTGACGGTCGTCGCGTTGCTCATGGCGTCCTTGGTGGCCTGGTCGGCGGTGGGGGCGGGTTCGGGGGCGGAGGCGGGCCGCGCGTGCGGCCGGCCCCCGGTCATCCGCGCAGGGCTTCGACGGCGTCCGCGAGGGCTCGCGGCACGTCCGGTACGAGGGAGTGGACCCCGTCCCGTACGACGTGCCGACCAGCCACGACCGTATGCGACACGTCTGCTGCCGACGCAGCGAATACGGCCGTCTCGGCCCCGAGCCGCGGAAGCGGCCCTGCCGTCCTGACCGAGTCGAGCGCGAGGGTGGTGAAGTCGGCGAGCGCGCCGGCCTCCAGGGCACCCGCCTCGTCCCAGCCGAGGGCCGCGTGGCCGTCCTCCGAGGCCGCCCGCAGGAGGGCCGCCGCCGTCCAGTGACCTCGGGTGCGGGTGCGCAGCCGCTCGTTCAGCTCCATCGCCCGGGCCTCTTCGAGCAGGTCGATCACGGCGTGGCTGTCGGAGCCGAGACTGAGCGGTGAGCCTTCGTTCTGCAGGGCGACGGCCGGACCGATGCCGTCCGCGAGGTCCCGTTCGGTGGTCGGGCACATGCAGGTGCCGGTGCCGCTGCCGCCGAGGAGGGAGATGTCCTCGGCGGTGAGGTGGGTGTTGTGGACACCGGTGGTGCGCGGTCCGAGGACGCCGTGCAGAGCGAGGAGCTGGGCCGGGGTGCAGCCGTGGATCTCCCGGCACGCCTCGTTCTCCGCGGTCTGTTCGGACAGGTGCACATGGAGGGGTGCCCGCCGCTCCTCGGCCCACCGCGCGACGGTCGCCAACTGGTCGGCGGGCACGGCCCGTACGGAGTGGATCGCCGCGCCGATCCGTGCGTGATCCCGTTCCTTGAGAAGTGAAGAGCGTGCGGCCCAGGCCTCGGCGTCCCCGTCGGAGAAGCGGAGCTGGTGGGTGGTGGGCGGTTGTCCGAAGCCGGAGGAGAGGTAGGCGGTGTCGAGGAGGGTGATGCGGATCCCGGCTTCGGCGGCGGCGGCGATCAGTGCCTCGCCCATGGCGTTGGGGTCGGCGTAGGGGGTGCCGCCGGGGGCGTGGTGGACGTAGTGGAACTCGCCGACCGCCGTGATGCCGGCCAGGGCCATCTCGGCGTACACCGCGCGGGCGAGGGCGTGGTAGCGGTCCGGGGTGAGGCGGGCGGCCGTGGCGTACATGACCTCGCGCCAGGTCCAGAAGGTGCCGGAGCCGACCTGGACGGTGCCGCGCAGGGCGCGGTGGAAGGCGTGGCTGTGGGCGTTGGCCAGGCCGGGCAGGGTGAGCCCGCGCAGGACCTCGGCGCCGGGGGGCGGGGCGGGGGTGCCGGTGCGGACGGCGGCGATGCGTCCGTCGGCGACTTCCAGGGCCACGCCCGGCTCGACGCGGGTGCCGAGCCAGGCGTGCTCGAGCCAGTACGTGCGCGGGGCTGCTGTCGTCACCTGCACGCCAGTCCTTCCAGTACGTCGGCGAGTGCGAGTACCCCGGCCACGCAGTCGTCCTCGCTCGCGGACTCGGACGGGGAGTGGGAGACGCCGGTGGGGTTGCGCACGAACAGCATGGCGGTCGGGATGCTCCCGGACAGGATTCCGGCGTCGTGGCCGGCGCCGGTGCCGAGGACGGGGACCCTGAGGCCGGTGTCGGTGCCGAGGATGCGGGCCAGTTCGTCGCGCAGGGCGTGGTCGAACTCGACGACGGGCGTGAAGGACTCACGGACGATGTCGAGGTCGACGCCGTGCGCGTCCGCGTAACTCCGGGCCGCCTTCTCGATACCGCCGACGACAGTGTCGAGGCTCGCCTGGTCCTCGGCACGGGAGTCGAGCCAGCCGCGCACCAGGGAGGGGATGGCGTTGACGCCGTTGGGCTCGACGGCGATCTTGCCGAAGGTGGCGACGGCCCCGGCGAGTTCGGCCTCGCACCGGGCGGCGAGGACGGTCTCGGCGTAGGACAGCATGGGGTCGTGCCGGTCGGCGAGCCGGGTGGTGCCGGCGTGGTTGGCCTCGCCGCGGAAGTCGAACCGCCAGCGGCCGTGCGGCCAGATGGAGCTGGCGATGCCGACCGCGTCGCCGGACAGGTCGAGGGCGCGGCCCTGCTCGACGTGCAGCTCGACGAAGGCGCCGATGCGGGCGAGCCGTTCGGGGTCCGGGCCGATGGCGTCCGGGTCGTATCCGGCCGCCTCCATGGCCCGGGGCAGCGTCACGCCGTCGCCGTCGGTGAGCCGGTGCGCCTGTTCGCGGGTGAGCTGCCCGGCGGTGAGCCGGGACCCGACGCAGGCGAGCCCGAACCGGGCGCCCTCCTCGTCACCGAAGTTCACGATGGCGAGGGGCCGGTCGAAGCGGACGCCCCTGCCGCGCAGCTCGTCCAGGGCGGCGAAGGCGGACACGACGCCGAGGGGGCCGTCGAAGGCGCCGCCGTCGGGCACGGAGTCCAGGTGCGACCCGGTGACGACGGCGTCGCCCTCGGCGGGGTCCCCGAGCCAGGCCCACTGGTTGCCGTTCCGGTCCAGCTCGTAGCGCAGCCCGCGGGCGGTGGCCTGGTCCTCGAACCAGGCGCGGCAGTCGCCGTCGACGCCGCTCCAGGCGAATCGGCGGTAGCCGCCGGAGTCGGGATGCCGGCCGAGGGGGAGCAGCTCGCGCCACATCTGGTGGAAGGAGCCGCCGGTGTCCTGGGTCACGCCGGGTCACCCTCGCGCATGGGGACGCGGACGCCCCGCTCCCCGGCCACCGACTCGGCGATGTCGTACCCGGCGTCGACGTGCCGGATGACGCCCATGCCGGGGTCGTTGGTGAGGACCCGGCGGATCTTCTCGCCCGCGAGTGCCGTGCCGTCGGCCACCGTCACCTGACCGGCGTGGATGGACCGGCCCATGCCGACGCCGCCGCCGTGGTGGATCGACACCCAGGACGCCCCGGAGGCGACGTTCACCATGGCGTTCAGCAGCGGCCAGTCGGCGATCGCGTCGGAGCCGTCGAGCATGGCCTCGGTCTCCCGGTAGGGGGACGCGACGGAACCGCAGTCGAGGTGGTCGCGGCCGATGACGACCGGCGCGGCCAGCTCACCGCTCGCGACCATGTCGTTGAAACGCTCACCGGCCTTGTCGCGCTCGCCGTAGCCGAGCCAGCAGATGCGGGCGGGCAGGCCCTGGAAGTGGACGCGTTCGCCGGCCATCTTGATCCAGCGGGCCAGGGACTCGTTCTCCGGGAAGAGGTCGAGGATCGCCTTGTCGGTCTTGGCGATGTCGGAGGCCTCGCCGGACAGGGCGGCCCAGCGGAAGGGGCCCTTGCCCTCGCAGAACAGCGGGCGGATGTAGGCGGGGACGAAGCCGGGGAAGGCGAAGGCCCGGTCGTATCCGGCGAGCTGGGCCTCGCCGCGGATGGAGTTGCCGTAGTCGAAGACCTCGGCGCCGGCGTCCATGAAGCCGACCATGGCCTCCACGTGCCGGGCCATGGACTCGCGGGCCCGGGTGGTGAAACCGGCCGGGTCCTTGGCGGCGGCGTCGGCCATGTCCTCGAAGGCGGTGCCCAGCGGCAGGTAGGCCAGCGGGTCGTGGGCGGAGGTCTGGTCGGTGACGATGTCGATGGGGGCGCCCATGGCGAGGAGCTGCGGGACCAGTTCGGCGGCGTTGCCGAGGACGCCGACGGAGAGCGGGCGGCGGGCGTCGCGCGCCTCGGTCGCCAGCTTGAGGGCGTGGTCGAGACTGTCGGCCTTCACGTCGAGGTACCGGTGCTCGATGCGCCGATCGATGGCGCGCGGGTCGCAGTCGATGCAGATCGCCACACCGTCGTTCATCGTGACGGCGAGCGGCTGGGCGCCGCCCATGCCGCCGAGGCCGGCGGTCAGGGTGATGGTGCCGGCCAGGGTCCCGCCGAACTTCTTCGCGGCGACGGCGGCGAAGGTCTCGTAGGTGCCCTGGAGGATGCCCTGGGTGCCGATGTAGATCCAGGAGCCGGCGGTCATCTGGCCGTACATCGTCAGGCCGAGGTGCTCGAGGCGGCGGAACTCCTCCCAGTTGGCCCAGTCGCCGACGAGGTTGGAGTTGGCGATCAGGACGCGCGGGGCCCATTCGTGGGTCTGCATGACGCCGACGGGACGGCCGGACTGGACCAGCATGGTCTCGTCCTGCTTCAGGCCCTTCAGGGTGCGCACCATGGCGTCGAAGGAGCGCCAGTCGCGCGCGGCCTTGCCGGTGCCGCCGTAGACGACGAGCTTGTCGGGGTGCTCGGCGACCTCGGGGTCGAGGTTGTTCTGCAGCATCCGCAGGGCGGCTTCCTGCTGCCATCCCAGGGCGCTCGGTTCCGTGCCGCGCGGCGCTCGGACGGGACGGGGTCCTGACATGGTCTGCCTCCTGGTGGGTGCTTCCCGGCGGAATGTTGCTACCTCTATTCACATCCTGGCCTCATGAATAGAGCTAGTCAATACGTCGGGGTGTCGGCGCGGCGGTGCCGTGGGTGTTTGGCTGGATGCATGGGCGCACACATCGAGGCGGAAGAGGCGGACGGCACCGGGGCCGGGCGGGCGGCCCGGCGGGACGAGGCGGTGCGGGCCGCCGTCGAGCAAGGGCTGCTGGGTCCCGGCAGCCCCGTCGTCGGACTGCTGGACGTCACCGGCATCCGGGAGTCGGTCGGGCAGCTGCGGGCGGCGTTCGAGGCGGTGATGGCGCCGGGCACGCCCGTGCTGCACGCCTTCGCGGTGAAGGCGACCCCGCTGGTGCCGGTCCTGCGGCTGCTGCGCGAGGAGGGCGTGGGCGCGGAGGTCGCGAGCCCGGGTGAGCTGGCGCTGGCGCGGGCCGCGGGCGTGCCGTCGGACATGACGGTGCTCGATTCACCCGCGAAGACGCCGGCCGAGCTGCGCGAGGCGCTGTCCCTGGGCATCGCCGTCAACGCGGACAACCCGCAGGAGCTGGACCGCATCGACGCCCTGATGCGGACACCGACGAGCCGCTCCCCCCTGGGAATCCGGGTGAATCCGCAGGTGGGCGGGGGCTCCATCGAGGCGTTGTCCACGGCGACGGCCACCTCGAAGTTCGGGGTGGCGCTGCGCGACGAGGGAGCCCGGGAGTGGGTCGTCCAGGCGTATCTGGACCGGCCGTGGCTGACCCGGCTGCACGCGCACACCGGCTCCCAGGGCATCCCGCCGGCCCTGATGGCACGGGGCGTGGCCGAGACGTACGCCCTGGCGGCGGAGATCAACCGGCGGGCGGGGCGGCGGCAGGTCGACACGCTCGACATCGGCGGCGGCCTGCCCGTGAACTTCGCCTCCGAGGAGACGACACCGACGTACACGCAGTACGCGCGGCTGCTGGCCGATCACGTGCCGGGGCTGTTCGACGGGCGGTACGGGCTGGTCACCGAGTTCGGGCGGTCACTGCTGGCGAAGCACGGGACGGTGGTGGCGCGTGTCGAGTACGCGAAGGCCTCCGGCGGGCGGGCGGTGGCCGTGACGCACGCCGGGGTTCAGGTGGCCGCACGGACGGTGTACGCGCCGGAGAGCTGGCCGTTGCGGATCTCCGCGTACGACGCGAAGGGGCTGCCGAAGGACGGGCCGGTGGTGGTGCAGGACGTCGCGGGGCCGGCCTGTTTCGCGGGGGACCTGCTGGCGCAGGAGCGGTCCATGCCGCTGCTGGAGCAGGGGGACTACGCGGCGGCGCTGGACACCGGGGCGTACTACTTCGCGCACCACTACGGGTACAACTCGCTGGTCCGGCCCGGCATCTACGGGTTCGGGCCGGGCGGGCGGTTCGCGGTGGTACGGCGGGCGCAGACCGTGGAGGAGGTCGTCGCCGAGTCGGGTGGGGCGCAGGGGGACGCGCTGACGCGAGCGAGGTGGGAGGCTCCCTAGCGCCACGGCCCTGAATTGTCACGACCGGTGCTGGGCACTGCCGCGTGCTCGGCACCCGCCGGCGGCAGGCCTGCTCGTCCTCGCCCACGCCTGCGCCGGCCATCCCCTGCGCCCGTCTCGCGGCCGGGTGTATCGGATACCCACCATCCGGGTAGGGGAGGTCGCACTTGAAGACCTGCCAGCGGCCACCAATCAGTGATAGGTCAGTAACGAATCTATCACTCAGTGTGTTAACTTCCGCTGCCAGTCTGCTAATAATGGCGATGCTGGTGTGACGCCGCACACTCGAAGGCGCACCCTCAGCGCCCCCCAGCTCGGCCAATCTGCTGCCGCAGCCAGGGGGGCGCCCCCCTTTTTCTCCCGACGGGCCCCTCTGCCGGACCGGCAGCTCGGGGACACACCGGTCACTCGGACATGCCACTCACCTGCACAAGGGGTCCCTTCATGCGATCAACCAGACATGTACTCATCGCCGGTGCAACCGTCACCGCTCTTCTCGCCACCGCGTGTTCGGGCGTTGGAGCCGGCGGATCCGCCGACGGAAAGAGCATCAACGTGCTGATGGTCGGCAACCCTCAGATGCATGACATCGCGAAGCTGACGCAGAGCAACTTCACCAAGGAGACCGGCATCGAGGTCAACTTCACGGTGCTGCCGGAGAACGAGCTGCGTGACAAGGTCAGTCGGGACATCGCCACACGGGCGGGCCAGTACGACGTGGTCACCATCGGCGCCTACGAGGCTGCGATCTGGGACTTCAACGGATGGCTGCGCAACCTGAACGGCGAATTCGAGCTGTCCAGCAGTTTCGACCGGAACGACCTGCTCGAGCCGATGATGAAGTCGCTGTCCGGTTCGGACGGCAGACCGTACGCGGTGCCGTTCTACGGCGAGTCGTCCTTCCTCATGTACCGCAAGGACGTGTTTGCGGAGAAGGGGCTGACGATGCCGGAGCGCCCGACGTGGCAGCAGGTGGCCGATCTCGTGGCGAAGGCCGACGGCGCCAAGCCGGGAATGAAGGGCATATGCCTGCGCGGCCGGCCGGGCTGGGGAGAGCTGGGGGCGCCGCTGACCAGCATGGTCAACACCTTCGGCGGCGCCTGGTTCACCAAGGACTGGACGGCCCGGGTCAACACGGGCGGTTTCAAGGAGGCCACCCAGTTCTACGTCGACCTGGTGCGCAAGCACGGCGAGGCGGGCGCCGCGCAGGCCGGGTTCACCGAGTGCCTGAACGCGATGAGCCAGGGCAAGGTCGCCATGTGGTACGACGCCACCAGCGCGGCCGGCTCACTGGAGGACCCGACCACCAGCAAGGTCGCCGGCAAGATCGGCTACGCATACGCCCCCGTCGAAAAGACGGACAGCAGCGGCTGGCTGTGGGCCTGGGCCTGGGCGATGCCGGAAACCACCAAGAAGTCCCACCTGGCCTCGAAGTTCATGCTCTGGGCGTCCAGCAAGGAGTACGAAAAGCTCGTCGGCGAGAAGCTCGGCTGGTCCCGGGTACCGGCCGGCAAGCGGGCCAGCACCTACCAGATCCCCCAGTACAAGAAGGCCGCCGCGTCCTTCGGCGACATCACCCTGAAGTCCATCGAACAGGCCGACCCCTCCGACCCCGGCACCCAGCCGCGGCCCACCGTGGGCATCCAGTTCGTCGCCATCCCCGAATTCCAGGACCTCGGCACCAAGGTCACGCAGGAGATCTCCGCCGCCATCGCCGGCAAGACCAGCGTGGAGACGGCACTCAACAGAGCACAGAAGCTTGCGGAGGACGTCGCCGAGGACTACCGGTGACCGGGGTCTGTCGCTGAGGTGCCAGATCGTCGTGCCGGGTTTCCGCAGACGCCGGTGACGTGCGCGCCCAGCAGACGCACCGCGGGCACCAGCCCCTCCCCTGGCTCCTCGCCGTCCAGTGGGTCAACGTCAAAGCATGCGTCGGATCGCCGACGGCGGCCACCCGGGCACCGGACTTGTGAATCGAGGAGTTCCGGTCCGATTGCGCGCCGGGTGATGTGGTGTGTGCTCTGGTACGCCCCTCTGGCGCGCCGTGGTGTGCCTCGTCTGCGGCTGGTACGGGGACAGCTCCGCTACCAAATGTCCCAAGTGGCGGGTCGGACCCGCCGAAAGCGACTCCAGAAGGCCTATGGGTTGAAGACCGACGGCATCGTGGGCGGAAAGACCTGGGTCATGCTGCGCGGGGAGCCGAACGACCGCCGAGGGCGGGCCTCTCCGGCTTCTCCCCGGTTTTTTTCTTCGCGGTCCTGCAAGAGGGCCGCTGGCCTCCGGGCCCGGCATGACTGTTGCCCCCTGTCGCACGAATGACCTGCCAGCAGTGTCGCCAACCGCTCCGGATGTGCGGCTGTCGCTGTCACCGTGGCTCACCGCCGCCCTCCGCAACGACCGCGATGCTGCCGTGGACTCTCAGGACCTCCCCACTGCCGGAGAGGCGTGGGGAGGTCCGAGGGTTCGTGTACCTCTGCAGAGTAGGCTGCCGCGTTAGCCGCCGACGCCGTGGGAGGCTCCCCGGGATTCCGGCCGCGTTTGCATCCTGGCTGGTCGCGCGGTTCCCCACGCCCCTGGGGCAGTGTGCCGCTGCCCGATCACACCGGTGCCGGCGTTTTCCTCCGTGCGCCGCCCGGCGCCGCGTCGCCCGCCGCGATGCCCGTGCTGCGGTACGCCCTCACACGCCGGCCGGCCGGGTGGGCCGCTCCCCCGCGCAGCCAGTCCACGCGGACCCACAGCAGCGCGTCGCCCTCCCGCTCCCGGCGGCCCAGCCAGGCCGACTTCAGCCACAGGCCCGCGCCGCAGCCGGCCAGGAGCATGCCCCCGGCCGCCGGGGCGGCGAAGGCGCTGCCCAGGGCGGCGAGGAAGGCGAGGAGGAGCCACCAGTGGTGTCCCCGGCGCCAGTTGCGCACCGTGACCGCGCGGTCCTGGAGTACGTCGTGCTTCCCGGCCCGGGACGCGGAGGCGGCGAGGGCCGCGTAGCGCCCCCGGCGGCCCAGGCCCACGACGGCCACCGCCAGGACGAAGAGGGCCGCTCCGGCGAGGACCCCGATACGGCGTCCCGTCAGGCCCGGTGCCAGCAGCCCGATGCCCGTCGCGAGTACGCCCAGCCACCACAGCGGGGCCGCCCCCGCCCGTACCACGACGGCCACCCGGGCCAGTCCCTGTCCTCCACGCGTCACGTCCAGCCTCCGTCCGGTCTCCGAAGCTTTGGGGAGCCGAAGGTTAGCGACGCAATGTGAGACGAGTCTGAGAAGCCGCGCGGCATGCCGTCAGTCGACGAACAGGCCCCGCGCCGCCGCCTTCGCGTCGAACTCCTCCAGACGGGACTGCGCCTGGGGCAGGTCGTCGCACATGGCCTCCAGCAGGACCCGGCCGAGCAGCATCGGCGCGCAGGCCGTGTCGAAGGCGAGGCCGGTGCCGACCGCGGCGGGCAGCAGCAGGTCGGACACCTTGGCGACGGGTGCGAAGGCGGAGTCGGCGACCGTGACGACGGTCAGCCCGGCCTCTCTGGCGTAGCCGAGGGTGTCGACGACCTCGCGGGGGTGCCGGGGCAGCGCGAAACAGAGCAGCGCGCTCGCCCCGGCCCGGACGGCGGCGTCGATGCGGTCCTGGAGCATGGTGCCGCCCTCGCCGAGCAGCCGTACGTCGGAGTGGACCTTGGCGGCGAAGTAGGCGAAGCCGTGCGCCTGGGCGGCGGCCGCCCGCAGGCCCAGGACGAGGAGCGGGCGGGAGGCCGCGAGGAGGCGTCCCGCGCGCTGCACGGGCGCGGGGTCGGCCAGCGCCTCCGACAGGTGCCGCAGGTTCGCGATCTCGGCCTCGACGGCCTGCTGGTACTCGTTGTGGACCCCGGCCTCCTCCGCCGGTTCGGCGGGGGCGACCTCGCGCAGGTGGCGGCGCAGGGCGGGGTAACCGTCGAAGCCGAGGGCGACCGCGAAGCGGGTCACGGACGGCTGGCTGACCCCGGCCAGTTCGGCGAGCTCCACGCTCGACAGGAACGGCACGTCGGCGGCGCGCCGCACCATGCTGTGCGCGATGCGCCGCTGGGTCGGCGTCAGCCGGTGGCCCTCGAAGAGCGCCTGCAGCCGCGCGGCAGGGCTGTCGGTCACGCTCATGACGTGCTCCCCCTCGCCTATTCAGTAGCTGAGGATTCTGCATGAGCATATGCAGAGCGGCAAGCCGGACCGGTGGCTCCGGCCTGCTCAACCCTTCCGTGGCTCCCCTCGCCTCCGATCGCAGCCCCGACGGTGGCCCCGGCACCGTGGTCCCTCCGGGCCCGCCGACCGCCGGGCCCCGCCGGGGGCTCCTGTGATCAGAAGTGGCCGGCCATCCCCGGGATGCCGGGGGGTGTCGGGAGCGGCAGCCGGTTGGGGGTGTTGCGGTCGTCTGCGGCCGGAGCGGCCTTGCAGGTCAGGTCCTTCCTGGGGAGTTTTCCGGTGGTCAGGTAGGCGGTGGCCGTCTTGTCGGCGCACGACTTGTTGCCGTAGATGCCGTGGCCCACCCCTCCGGCGACCGTGACCATTTTGGAGCCCTTCATGGCGCGGCGCAGGCCCTGGCCGCTGGTCAGCGGCGTCTGGGAATCCCACTCGTTCTGGAGGATCAGCGCGCCGACCTTGTTGCCGATCCGGGTCGCGGGTTCGCTGCCGCTCTTCTTCCAGAAGGCACACGGCTTGATGTGTGAGGCGAAGTCCCCGTACAGCGGGTACTTGGCCTTGTCCCGGATCGCGTCCCTGCGGTACTGCTCGGGATCGCGGGGCCAGGCGCGGGTGTCGGCGCAGACGACGGCCCAGAAGCCGGCGTCGCTGTTGTCCTCGGGCACCGTCCGGCCGAATGACGGCGCAACGGGCTCGGGCGTCCTGAGTTCCCGGTCGGCGGACGAGGGTGCTCCGGCGGCGGCCTTCTTCAGCTCGGCGACCGCTTCGGCGGCTTCGCGCGTGCCGAAGAACACGCCCCGGAAGCCGTGACGGATGTCGTCACCGGTCAGCAGCGTGCCGTCGAGGTCGATGGGCTTGCGGTCGGCCTGGGCGACCAGGCCGTAGAAGGTCGTGCGTACCGCCTCCGGAGTCCGGCCCAGCTTGTAGGTGGCGTGCCGCGCGGCGGTCCACTCGGTCCAGCGGGTGAAGGCGGGCTCGGCGCCTTCCGCCCAGACCTGGATCATCCCGCGCCAGATGCGGGCCGGGTCGACTGCGCTGTCCAGCACGAAGCGGTCGGTGCGCTTGGGGAACATCTGCGTGTAGACGGCTCCGAGGTAGGTGCCGTAGGAGTATCCGAGGTAGGAGATCTTCTTCTCGCCGAGCACGGCGCGAATGACGTCCATGTCCCGGGCGGTGTTGCGGGTGGTGATGTGGCGCAGCTTGTCGCCCTGCTTTTTGTCGCACTTCTCGGCGACGGTCCGGGCCCACTTCACGTCCTTGGTGAACGTCTCGGCCTTGTAGGGCCGTTCCCAGTTCCGCTCGCCGGACGTCAGGCCACAGCCGACCGGTGAACTCCGTCCGATGCCCCGCGGGTCGAAGCCCACGAGGTCGTACTTGTTCTTCACGGCCTTCGGCAGTTCGCCGGCCATGTACTGCGGCATGTCGACGCCCGGCCCGCCCGGCCCGCCCGGGTTGAGGAGAAGCACGCCGCGCCGCTCCCTTTTGGTACTCGTCTTCATCCTGGATATCGCGAGGTCGAGTCTCTTGGCGCCGGGTTTGCCGTAGTCGAGCGGCACTTTGATCGTGGCGCACTGAAGGGAGGCGGGCGCCGTCCGGTCGCAGCGGTGCCAGGCCGGTTTCTGCTGGAGGTAGGGGCGGAGGGGGTTCTCCGCGGCGGATGCCGTGGCCGGGGTGAGCACGGGGACCAGCGGAGTGACGGCGCTGACCGCCAGGAAAAGGGCTATTCGGCTGTTACGCACGCGCGTTGAGTCCTTAGGCCGATGCGTACGGGGACGCATTCACCCTGCCGTGCGTGCACAGCGGTTTGATCCCTCCACAGGGCGGTGTTGTCTACCACCCTGGGGGGAGGGGGAGTTGGGCCGGATAGTGCTGGAGTCGGACAACCGTGACCGGCTCTTTGCCATCTACCTCACATGGCGTTCTGCAGTGAAGTTGATTCATGCACCATCCGCGTGATTCTCGTTCCCCGGATTTTCCCCGCTTCCTGGTGATGCCAGATGCGATTCATCCACCGGTGTCTTCGAACGAGGACCGATCAACGCGGGCCGTTCCGTCCGGGATCCGTGGCCCTTTTCACGCATTCTCCTTTATGCCGGACCTCCCTCGGGATGTCAGGGTGTCGTCCGTGATCCGCGAAGCAGGCTCCTGAACTGCCTGCCGAGCAGCGCCGGTTCATCGAGCGGGAGACGGGAGCGGAGACACCGGCCGAGACCGAGAAGGCCATGAGCCCGGAACGCGAACCCTGGGGCTAGCCCCAGTGCGCCCGGCGGCGGCGCTTTCTACCGTGGGGCGCATGACGGGAATGGACGCGCGGGACACCGAACTGAAGAGGGACCTCGACGCCACCCTGCACGCTCGCAGGGACCTGGGCGAGGAGTACGAGTCGGCGCTGGTCGAATCGTTCCTGGAGAAGGTCGACCAGCGCATCGACAGCGCGGTGGAACGCCGGGTGCGGCGGCAGCTCGCCGAGCAGCAGACGCAGACGGTCCGGGACTCGCGTGCGCCACGGGCCACGGACTCCTGGGGCGAGCGGTTCGGCTTCGGGATCGTCTCCCTGGTCCTCGCGGTGCCGCTGTCCGCGATCGGCGGAGGCGTGGCCCGTCTGCCCGGCATGCTGGTCGCCTGGGCGGGCATCGTCGGCGTCAACCTCGTCCAGGCGGCCCGTACCGACCCGAACCTCTTCGGACGCCGCCGCGCGTCCTCCCCCGGCGGTGACTGGGAGGACTGAGCGCCCCCGCCCCGCCCGTCTCACACCTGCCGGGTGGGCAGCGCGACGATCTGCCGCAGATTGACCCGGCGGGGCCGGCTCGTCACGTAGGCCACCAGGTCGGCCAGCTCCTCGGCGGACAGCGCGCCCACCGCGTCCAGCATGCCCTCGACCTGCCGGGACAGTTCGGCGTCGGCGATGTGGGTGCGCAGCTCGCTCTCGACGAAGCCGGGCTCGATGTTGGTGACCCGGACGTCCCGGGGCCCGAACTCCCCGCGCAGGGCTTCCGACAGGTAGGTGACGGCTGCCTTGGCCGCGCCGTACACCGCGTAGTTCGGGAAGCTGACGTGCGCCGCGATGGACGAGATGTTGACGATGTCGGCCGTACGGCCGTCCGCGGCGGGATCCCGGCCGCCCCGGACCAGACGATCGTGGCGTACACGCCGGATGCGGGTTCGGAGACGGCGGAGCGCCTGGCGCTGCTGGGGAGCTGGGCGACGAGCCGGACGGGCTGACGCCGTGTGAGGCGGGTGCGCGGGGACCGCCGCACCCCCGTGAACGGGGGGCGGGACGACGGCGGTCCCCGCGAGGGACGCGGGCCCGGTCAGGGCCGGGCTTGCGCGTCCGTGGCGTCCGTGGAGGTCCGGGAGCCGCTCCGGAGGTCCGTCGACGCCGTTCGGCGCCGGCCCGGGCGGGGAGCCGCTCCCGCCCCTGCCGACATCCACCAATGTGCAGGACGCGTGTTAAGCGGGTGCTGCGCGAACGTGACACCCGCGTACCGGTTGCGCGAAGTCCACGAAGATCACGGAAGCCGCAAGTGCGCCCCGTTCACGGGCGGTTCATCCGGAGTCTGCCGTCACTTCCCCGTGCGGGCGAGGAAGGACAGCAGGTCCTGCCGGCTGACCACACCGGTCGGCTTGCCCTCGACGAGGACGATCGCCGCGTCCGCCTTGCCCAGCACGGCCATCAGGTCCGCGACTGGCTCGCCGGAGCCGACCTGGGGCAGCGGGCCGGACATGTGCTTCTCCAGCGGGTCGTCGAGCGAAGCGCTCTTGCTGAACAGCGCGTCCAGCAGCTCGCGTTCCACGACCGAGCCGACGACCTCGGCCGCCATCACGTCGGGGTGGCCGGCGCCGGGCTTGACGACCGGCATCTGCGAGACGCCGTACTCGCGCAGCACCTCGATGGCCTGACCGACCGTCTCCTCCGGGTGCATGTGGACGAGGGAGGGCATGCGGTCGCCCTCCTTGTCGTTCAGGACGTCGCCGACGCGGGCGCTCGGGCCGGTGTCCTCCAGGAAGCCGTAGTCGGCCATCCACTCGTCGTTGAAGATCTTGCTGAGGTAGCCGCGGCCGCTGTCCGGCAGCAGGACCACCACGACGTCGTCCGGGCCGAGCCGCTCGGCGACCTCCAGCGCGGCGACGACCGCCATGCCGCAGGAGCCGCCGACCAGCAGGCCCTCCTCCTTGGCGAGACGGCGGGTCATCTGGAAGGAGTCCTTGTCGGACACGGCGACGATCTCGTCCGCGACGGTCCGGTCGTAGGCGGTCGGCCAGAAGTCCTCACCGACGCCCTCGACGAGGTAGGGCCGGCCGGAGCCGCCGGAGTAGACGGAGCCCTCGGGGTCCGCGCCGACGACCTTCACGGAGCCACCGCTGATCTCCTTGAGGTAGCGGCCGGTCCCGGAGATGGTGCCGCCGGTGCCCACGCCCGCCACGAAGTGGGTGATCTTCCCCTCCGTCTGCTCCCACAGCTCCGGACCGGTCGAGTGGTAGTGGGAGAGCGGGTTGTTGGGGTTCGAGTACTGGTCTGGCTTCCAGGCGCCCGGGGTCTCACGGACCAGCCGGTCGGAGACGTTGTAGTACGAGTCCGGGTGCTCGGGGTCGACGGCCGTCGGGCAGACGACGACCTCGGCACCGTAGGCGCGCAGCACGTTGATCTTGTCGGTGCTCACCTTGTCGGGGCACACGAAGATGCACTTGTACCCCTTCTGCTGCGCCACGATGGCGAGCCCGACGCCGGTGTTGCCGCTGGTCGGCTCGACGATCGTGCCGCCGGGCTTGAGCGCGCCGCTCTCCTCCGCCGCCTCGATCATGCGCAGGGCGATGCGGTCCTTCACCGAACCGCCGGGGTTGAAGTACTCCACCTTGGCCAGGACGGTCGCCCTGATGCCTTTGGTCACGCTGTTGAGCTTCACCAGCGGGGTGTTGCCGACGAGGCTGATCATCGAGTCGTGGAATTGCACCGTTGTCTCCGGATGCCGCAAAGAAGTGATCCTGATGGTGCCGCCAGCCTATGACCTCGCCGTGGTCCGTGACGGTCGTTCACTCCCGGTTGCGATTGGACGACGGGCTGTACGGGGCAAGCACTGGGTGTACGGGTTCGAGGAGGTGGCGGCGACGCATGACGAGCATGTCGAGGGCGAGGGTGGCCCGGCGGATCGCGGCCGGCGCGGCTTATGGCGGCGGCGGGGTCGGTCTGGCCGGGGCGGCCGCACTGGGGCTGGTGCTGGCCGAGGTGCAGCTGGCGCGGCGCCGGGTGGGCAACGGCACGTCTCCCCGAGTGCCGCACGCGGACGGGCTGTACGGCCGTACGTACGCCGGTCCGGGCGGGGTACCGCTGAGGCTGACGATGCTGGGTGACTCCACGGCCGCGGGCCAGGGCGTGCACCGGGGCGGGCAGACGCCGGGAGCGCTCCTGGCGTCGGGGCTCGCGGCGCTGGCGGAACGTCCGGTGGAGCTGCGCACGGTGGCGACACCGGGGGCCTGCTCGGACGATCTGGACCGGCAGGTGGCCCTGGTGCTGGCCGATCGCGGCCCCGTGCCCGACATCTGCGTGATCATGGTCGGGGCGAACGACGTCACCCACCGCATGCCGGCGACCCGCTCGGTGCGCTGTCTGTCCTCGGCGGTCCGGCGGCTGCGCACGGCCGGTGCGGAGGTCGTGGTCGGCACCTGCCCCGACCTGGGCACGATCGAGCCGGTGCGGCAGCCGTTGCGCTGGCTGGCCCGGCGGGCCTCACGCCAGCTGGCGGCCGCCCAGACGATCGGAGTCGTCGAACAGGGCGGCCGCACCGTGTCCCTGGGCGACCTGCTGGGCCCCGAGTTCGCCGAGAACCCGCGCGAGCTGTTCGGCCCGGACAGCTACCACCCCTCCGCTGAGGGCTACGCGACGGCGGCGATGGCGGTCCTGCCGACCGTCTGCGCCTCCCTGGGCCTGTGGCCCGCCGAGGAGGAGCGCCCGGACGCCTCCCGCCGCGAGGGCTTCCTGCCGGTGGCGCGTGCCGCGGCGGAGGCCGCCTCGGAGGCGGGCACGGAGGTCGCGGCGGCGATGCCGAGCGGACCGCGCGGCCCCTGGGCCCTGCTGAAGCGCCGGCGGCGCCGGCGGGTACCCGAGCAGGAGCCGGCACCCGCGACCCCTTCGAGCTGAGGAGCGTGCGGAGGAGCGTGCAGAGGGGTGAGCGTGGAGCAGGGAAAAGCAAGCGCTTGGAAACTGCGGTCAGGGTCACACCGTGACACCCGTGACCCAGCCCATACGTACGGGTAACTTCCCAGTCAGCCCTGCCAGACCACCCGGTACGCCAATGGAGCCGTGATGCCCGAAGCCGTGATCGTCTCAGCCGCCCGCTCCCCCATCGGCCGCGCCTTCAAGGGCTCCCTGAAGGACGTGCGACCGGACGACCTGACCGCCACGATCATCCAGGCCGCACTGGCCAAGGTTCCCGGGCTGGACCCGAGGGACATCGACGACCTGATGCTCGGCTGCGGCCTGCCCGGCGGCGAGCAGGGCCACAACCTCGGCCGCGTCGTCGCCGTGCAGATGGGCATGGACCACCTGCCGGGCTGCACCATCACCCGGTACTGCTCCTCCTCCCTGCAGACCTCCCGGATGGCCCTGCACGCCATCAAGGCCGGTGAGGGCGACGTCTTCATCTCGGCCGGCGTCGAGACGGTCTCCCGGTACGTCAAGGGCAACTCCGACAGCCTCCCGGACACGCACAACCCGCTGTTCGCCGACGCCGAGGCCCGTACCGCCGCGGTCGCCGAGTCCGAGGGCTCGACCTGGCACGACCCGCGCGAGGACGGCCTGCTGCCCGACCCGTACATCGCGATGGGCCAGACCGCCGAGAACCTGGCCCGCGCCAAGGGCGTCACCCGCCAGGACATGGACGAGTTCGGTGTCCGCTCGCAGAACCTCGCCGAGGAAGCCATCAAGAACGGCTTCTGGGAGCGCGAGATCACCCCGGTGACCCTGCCCGACGGCACGGTCGTCTCCAAGGACGACGGCCCCCGCGCCGGCGTCACCCTGGAGGGCGTGCAGGGCCTCAAGCCGGTGTTCCGCCCCGACGGCATGGTCACGGCCGCCAACTGCTGCCCGCTGAACGACGGCGCCGCCGCCCTCGTGATCATGTCCGACACCAAGGCCCGCGAGCTCGGTCTCACCCCGCTCGCCCGCATCGTGTCGACGGGAGTCTCCGGCCTCTCCCCCGAGATCATGGGCCTCGGCCCGGTCGAGGCGAGCAACCAGGCGCTGAAGCGCGCCGGCCTGACCATCGACGACATCGACCTGGTCGAGATCAACGAGGCGTTCGCCGCGCAGGTGATCCCCTCCTACCGCGACCTGGGCATCCCGCTGGAGAAGCTGAACGTCAACGGCGGCGCCATCGCCGTCGGCCACCCCTTCGGCATGACCGGCGCCCGCATCACCACCACCCTCATCAACTCCCTCCAGTTCCACGACAAGCAGTTCGGTCTGGAGACGATGTGCGTCGGCGGCGGCCAGGGCATGGCCATGGTCATCGAGCGCCTCAGCTGAACGGCACGCCGTAGCCGCCATAGCACCCGCTGTGAGCTCCCGGCCCGGAACCCTGGAAACACCAGGGTTCTGGGCTGTTTTGTGATCCAATCTCCCCCAGGATGTGACCTATATCCCTGCGCCAGGGAAGAACAGCAGGTCACAGTAGCCACACCCCCTTCCCCGACACCGAAGCCCTGTCCGTTTCGTGACGTTACGCACTGACAGCTGGTTAGTCCGCCCTTCAAGCTGATGTAGGAAGTCGGGGGTCGACTTTGAACCGGGAGTACGTCAGTGAGCGCCATGCCGATCGCGTTGCTGGTCACCACGGCCGCCACGGGCGCCGTGGGCGTCGCCGTCCTGCGCACCGTCCTGCAGCTGCGCCGACAGGTCGCGGCCTTGCACACCGCGCTGGCCGAGAGCCGCGCCGCCACCACCCGTGCGCTGCTGCCCGCCGCCCGCACCACTGCCGACACCGACGAGATACGTGCCGCCGTGGCGGCGGCTCTCGCGGAGGAGCGGGAGCGCGAACTGGCCGAGGCGCGGGCGTTCTGGGCCGCCCAGGAGGCCCGTGACGCCTCGGACGCGCCCCCGATGCTGGGCCTGCCCGACCACGATCTGTTCCTGCCCCGGCAGGCCGATTTCGCGGGTCTGGAGCCGGTGTCCGAGCACGGCGCGGACACGGAGGAGCCGCTCGGCGAGTCCCCGGAGCTGGCCGCGGCCCGCCGTCGCCACCCCTCACACCCGGACTTCGTGCCTGCCCAGTCGCCGGTCGTGAACGACCATGAGCGCACCGTCGCCACCCTGGAGGAGCTGGCCTCCGCCCGCGTGGAGCTGACCGACGTCCGCCCCGGCCCGCTGGGCACCCTGGACGTCTACGTCTTCGCCGACGGCACGACCCTGTGCATGACCCCGGGCCACCGGGAGACGGCGGAGCACCTCGCCGCGGCCCTCCGCGCAGGCGCGACCCCGTTCCTCCTGGGCGGCTCCGGCATCTCGGGCGCGTACACCCTCACGTTCGAATGCGGCGAGGAGAACGTCTACATCCTGGCGGACAGGGTCATCGCGTCCCTGTAGGGAAGCGCCCCGCAGGGGAGCGCCCCGTCAGGGGCACGGGAAAGCGCGAGCAGCCGATCACGGCCCGCACCCGCGAACGGATCTCAGACACCCGCCCGCTTCTGCGCTTCCTCCACCAAGGCCACCGCTTCGGCGACGTCGGCATCGCCGGAAAGCACAACGGCCAGATCATGCCCGGCCACGGTGATCTGATCTGCTGCCGCAAACATCCCCGCATCCGGCATCTCCCGGGGCTCCACGCCCTCGAGGGCCTGCGACCTCCGGGCCAACTCCCGGGCCAGCTCCAGGGCCTCGGCGGCAGCACCCCGCTGCAACCGGCTCTGGGGCGCGGCCCTCAATCGATCGGCGAAGTGCTCCACCGCACGGCTCAGAGGCGTCGTATCAACCACTCCGCGAGCGTACGCGTCGCACCGGGACTGTTGCCAACGGGCGAACACTCAGGCACCGTGACCTCAAGGACCGGCTTACATCCCAGCGTCCGGAGGCGCCGATGTCCCAAGTCTTCTCCGAAGAGACCCATCGCAACATGCTCGCCCGCATCCCGCACTGCACCGGTCGTGAGATCTCCGACTGGTTGCGCACCGTCGACGAAGGCCCGGCGCTCTTCCGCTTCGAGGAAAAGGTCAGCTGGCTCCGGCACGAACACAATCTCGCTTACGGCCACGCCAAGGCGATCGTCCACGAGTACGACCTGAGGAGGGCCGCGCGCAAACTGGTCTAGGCGCGCATCCTCCCTCGACGACGAAGGGCCCCGGCCGAAGCCGGGGCCCTTCGCGCTACGACCGTCGAGGACTAGTCGCTGCTGTTGAGGATCGAGAGGATCCTCAGGAACTCCATGTAGATCCACACCAGCGTCAGCGTGAGGCCGAAGGCCGCGAGCCAGGCCTCCTCGCGCGGGGCGCCGTAGGCGATGCCGTCCTCGACCTGCTTGAAGTCCAGGGCGAGGAAGCAGGCGCCGAGGATGATGCCGATGACGCCGAAGACGACGCCGAGGGCACCGCTGCGGAAGCCGAGGCCGTCACCGCCGCCGAACACCGCGAACAGCAGGTTCACGGTCATCAGCAGGATGAAGCCGAGCGCGGCGGCCATCACGAAGCCGTAGAAGCGGCGGTTGACGCGGATCCAGCCGGCCTTGTACGCGATCAGCACACCGGCGAAGACCGCCATGGTGCCGATCACGGCCTGCATGGCCGCACCGTCGGCGATGCGGCTGTCGACGATGTTGGAGACGACGCCGAGGAAGACACCCTCGAACGCGGCGTACGTCAGGATCAGCGCCGGCGAGGCCTTGCGCTTGAAGGACTGCACGAACGCCAGGACCATGCCGAT
The DNA here is from genome assembly GCF_040706515.1 of Streptomyces sp. NPDC047880. NCBI lineage: Bacteria > Bacillati > Actinomycetota > Actinomycetes > Kitasatosporales > Streptomycetaceae > Streptomyces > Streptomyces sp. NPDC047880. The sequence goes on from NZ_JBEZOK010000010.1 coordinate 82,588, forward strand.
CAGGGCGGCGCCGATACCGATGCCGTAGCTACGGCTGATGTTGGCGTCGTCGACCGGCAGCAGGGCCCAGGAGAGCGCCGCGGTGAGGATGAGCACGCCGAGCGTGCTCGCCGTGCGCAGGACGACGTCGTCGATGGTCATCCGGCCGGTGGTGGCCGGGGCCTGCGGCGGCGCGCCGTACTGCAGGTCCTGCTGCTGGGCGTAAGGGTTCTGCGCGTACGGGTTCTGCGCGTACGGGTTGCCCGTCGGCTGGGCGTACGGGTTGCCCTGGGTGGCGACAGCGGGACCCCCGGCCTGCGGCGCGGTGTTGAAGCCCGCGTAGCCGTTGTCGCGGCTGAACCCCCGTCGCGAGAAGACCGGGTTTCTGCTCCTCATTTCACTCCTCCATGGCCACCAGGCGCGGCCTTGGCTCAAGAGTAATAGGTAGGCAAAGGAATGACCCTACTGCTTGGGGAGGATCTTTCCCTCGTCATGCTGCGCAACACGCTACGTGGCTTGGTGATTCCCCTCACCGGAGGGGGTCATCCCCTCACCGGAGGAAGGTCATCCGTTCACCCGAGGGGGTTGTCGTCCGCGGGCTCAGCCGAAGGGGAAGCCCGTGTACGCCTCCGCCAGGTCCGCCTCGGCGGCGCGGGAGGTCGCGATCCGCTCCAGCCGGGCGAGCTGGAGCCGGTCCTCGAAGGGCGTCGCGCCGGGTGCGCGGTGCAGCAGGGTCGTCATGTCGCAGGAGAACCGTTCGGCCTGCCAGACCCGGCGCAGGCAGGTCGCGGAGTAGGCGTCGAGCAGGTCCGGGGATCCGGTCCGCTGCCGGTGGACCAGGGCCCGCGCGAAGGTCACGACGTCGCCCACGGCGAGGTTCAGGCCCTTGGCGCCGGTCGGCGGGACGATGTGCGCCGCGTCGCCGGCCAGGAAGAGGCGGCCGTGCCGCATGGGCTCGTGGACGTAGGAGCGCATGGGCGTGACCGATTTCTGGGTGATCGGGCCGCGCTCCAGGCGCCAGTCGTCGGCGGTCTCGAACCGGCGTTCCAGCTCGTCCCAGATCTCCTCGTCGCCCCACGCCCCGGCGTCGGTGCCGTCGGGCACCTGGAGGTAGAGGCGGGAGACGGCCGGTGAGCGCATGGAGAGCAGGGCGAAGCCGCGGTCGTGGCGGGCGTAGACGAGCTCGTCGTGGGAGGGCGGCACGTCGGCGAGGATGCCGAGCCACCCGAAGGGGTACGTCCGCTCGAAGACCCGGGTCAGTCCGGCGGGGATCGCCTTGCGGGCCACACCCCAGAAGCCGTCGCAGCCGACGACGTAGGAGCACTCCAGGACGTCCTCGCGGCCCTCGTGCCGGAAGCGGATCCGCGGGGCCTCGGTGCCGGCGTCCTCCACGGCCAGCGCTTCGGCCTCAAAGAGCAGCGGTCCGCCCTCGCGCAGCTGGAGGGCGATGAGGTCCTTGCAGACCTCAGTCTGGGCGTAGACCGTCACGGACCGCCCGCCGGTGAGGGCGGGGAAGTCGACGCGGTGACGCCTGCGGTCGAAGCGGAGCTCGATGCCGTCGTGGCGCAGGCCCTCGCGGTCCATGCGCTCCCCGGCGCCGGCCGCCCGCAGCACGTCCGCCGTGCCCTGCTCCAGGATCCCGGCGCGCTGCCGCCGTTCGACGTAGGAGCGGTCGCGGCTCTCCAGGACGACCGAGTCGATGCCGGCGTCGTGGAGCAGCCGGGCGAGGAGGAGGCCGGCGGGGCCCGCTCCGATGATGCCGACGGTGGTGCGCATCGGACGACCTCTTCTCATCCACGTTCGTCAGGTGAAATTTCTTTCACCATGTGCGTGTGAGTCTCCGACGACACGGAGCCGCTGTCAACGGGCACGCCGTGAACTCTTCAATGGACCACACAGGGATCGGATGGTGCCCGGAGCCGGACTCGAACCGGCACGCCCGCGAAGGGGCAGCGAGGTTTAAGCTCGCCGTGTCTGCATTCCACCATCCGGGCAGGCCGTGGGCTCCGCATCGAGGTTCCGAGACTATCCGGACGGGTCCCCCGAACAGCGGCAGCGTGGACCGATGTTGTCTTATTTTATTGACGTCTGAGGGTGCATCAGCACACGGAACGCGCCATCCGCACTTGCCAATAGCCTTGCGTGCGGCGGTCGGCCGCGTATGCGGAATGACGGAATTTCACCGCCCGAACAAGGGCACTCCACCTGTTCTCGACACCCGGACGCATGCGTTCCCGACAGCGGGGCCTCTCAGGGGTGTTCGTCATCCCCAGGTATGACACGGCCCCACGCGGTCAGCCTGCAGTCGGCCTTCGGAACCGGAACAACGGGTGACTACACGGCGGCGAGGGACACGGACGATGGAACACGTCCTTCCCCCTCACACAGCCGTCCGACAGGAGAGTCATCCCGTGACCACCGCCTCCCTCACCGACCGGGCCACCGCAGCGGCCGCGCGCGCCACGGATCTGTCGAAGATCTACGGGCAGGGTGAGACCCAGGTGGTCGCCCTGGACCGCGTCTCCGTCGACTTCCGGCAGGCCGAGTTCACCGCGATCATGGGCCCGTCCGGCTCCGGCAAGTCCACCCTGATGCACTGCGTGGCCGGCCTCGACACCTTCTCCTCCGGGTCGGTGCGCATCGGCGACACCGAGCTCGGCTCGCTGAAGGACAAGCAGCTGACCAAGCTGCGCCGGGACAAGATCGGCTTCATCTTCCAGGCGTTCAACCTGCTGCCGACCCTCACGGCCCTGGAGAACATCACCCTTCCGATGGACATCGCCGGGCGCAAGCCGGACAAGGAGTGGCTGGACTCCGTCATCCGCATGGTCGGCCTGGCGGACCGGCTCGGTCACCGGCCGTCCCAGCTGTCCGGCGGTCAGCAGCAGCGCGTCGCGGTGGCCCGGGCGCTGGCCTCCCGGCCCGAGATCATCTTCGGTGACGAACCCACCGGAAACCTCGACTCGCGCTCGGGCGCCGAGGTGCTGGGCTTCCTGCGCAACTCCGTGCGGGAGATGGGCCAGACGGTGGTCATGGTGACGCACGACCCGGTGGCCGCCGCCTACGCGGACCGGGTGATCTTCCTGGCGGACGGCCGGATCGTCGACGAGATGCACGGGCCGACGGCCGACTCCGTGCTCGACCGCATGAAGGCGTTCGACGCCAAGGGCCGCACCAGCTGATCCCCCGTCAGGACCGACAGGACTGAGAAGAAGAACCCATGTTCCGTACCGCCTTGCGCAATGTGCTCGCACACAAGGCCCGGCTCCTGATGACCGTACTCGCCGTGATGCTCGGCGTCGCGTTCGTCTCCGGCACCCTGGTCTTCGCCGACACCCTCTCCAACGCCTTCCGCAACCAGTCGGCGAAGAGCTACGACGACGTCGCCGTCTCCGTCTCCTCGTACGCCGACCCCGACAACCCCGAGCAGGAGCCGGGCCTGTCCGGCAAGGTCCTCGACAGGATCTCCGCCGTGGACGGCGTGGCAGGGGTGTACGGCCGTGTCGAGGGCTTCGCCGGGGTCGCCGACCCCGACGGGAAGCTGATCGGTGTCGGCTGGTCCAACAAGGGCTCCAACTTCGCCCCCGGCAAGGACGGCAAGGACACCGCCTACACGTTCACCGACGGCTCCGGCCCGGTGAAGGACGACCAGATCGCCCTGGACGAGGAGTCCGCCGCCAAGGGCGAGTACAAGGTCGGCGACCGGGTGCGCGTCGCGACCAACGGCCCGGTGAAGGAGTACACCCTCAGCGGTGTGTTCACCACCGAGGACGGCGCCGTCAACGCCGGCGGCAGCCTCGTCCTGTTCGACACCGCCGTCGCCCAGAAGCAGTACCTCAAGCCGGGCTACTTCGAGAGCGTCACCGTCACCGCCGCCTCCGGCGCCGACGACGCGAGGATCCTGGACGCGGTCAAGCCGCTGCTGCCGGACGACGCCGAGGCGCAGACCGGCCGGGCGCTCGCCGACGAGCAGGCCGAGCAGATCGAACAGGGCATGGGCAACCTCAAGCAGGTCCTGCTCGGCTTCGCGGGCATCGCGCTCTTCGTCGGCATCTTCCTGATCTCCAACACGTTCACGATGCTGGTCGCCCAGCGCACCAAGGAGATCGCCCTGATGCGCGCCGTCGGCGCGTCCCGCAGGCAGATCACCCGCTCGGTGCTCGCCGAGGCCGCGCTGGTGGGCCTGGTCGCCTCGGCCGTCGGCTTCGTCCTCGGCATCGGCCTGGCCGTCGGACTCCGCTCCGGCATGGCCGCGTTCGACATGAAGATGCCGGACGGTCCGCTGGTCCTGTCCGCCACGCCGGTGATCGCGGCGTTCGCGGTGGGCGTGCTGATCACGACGTTCGCCGCCTGGCTGCCCGGCCGCCGGGCCGCGAAGATCCCGCCGGTGGCGGCCATGAACAGTGTCCACGCGGTGGCCACCACCAAGTCGCTGGTGCTGCGCAACTCCATCGGTGCGGCCGTCACCGCCATCGGTGCGGTGGGGATCGTGGCGGGTGCCTCGGCCGGCGGCGACGACGGCCGCATGTACATCGGGGCCGGCGCCTTCTTCGCGCTGATCGGCGTGATCGTCCTGATTCCGCTGCTGTCCCGGCCCGTGATCGCGCTCGTCCGTCCGCTGCTCGTCGGCCCCTTCGGGGTGGCCGGCAGGCTGGCCGGCCAGAACGCGGTCCGCAACCCGCGCCGCACCGGCGCCACCGCCTCGGCGCTGGCCATCGGACTGACGCTGGTGACCGGTCTGTCGGTGCTCGGCATCACGGTCGGCACGGCCATCGACAAGATGACCACCGACAACATCAAGGCCGACTACATGGTCTCGATGGCCAACGGCGGTGACCTCGACCGGTCGGCCCTGACCGCGCTGGAGAAGGCGAAGGGCGTGTCCGCGGTCTCGCCGCAGCAGGACGCCTACTTCCAGGCCGACGGCGACGATTACGTCTCCGCCTCGGCGGTCACCCCCGGCGACATCGAGAAGGTCCTGACCGTCGACGTCGTCAGCGGCAGCGTGGACTCGCTCGCCGAGGGCCGGATCGCGGTCGCCGAGAAGACGGCGAAGAGCAGGGGCTGGAAGACCGGCGACACCGTCCCCGTCACCTTCGGCGACGACAAGAAGGACAGGCTGACGGTCGGCGCCGTCTACAAGGACAGCGAGTTCCTCTCCCCCGTCCTCGTCGACCGGAAGATCGTGGACCGCCACGAGACGAAGCCGTCCATCAGGCAGATCTTCGTGAAGGTCGACGGCGGCCAGTCCGCGGCGAACGAGCAGGTCATCGTCGACGCGCTGGGCGACAACCCCGCGATCACCGTCATGGACCGGCAGGACATCCGCAACGAGTTCGGCGGCGCCATCAACACCCTGCTGAACATCATGTACGGCCTGCTGGCGATGGCCCTGATCATCGCGGTGCTGGGCGTGGTCAACACCCTCGCGATGTCGGTCTTCGAACGGCAGCAGGAGATCGGCATGCTCCGCGCCATCGGCCTGGACCGGCGCCGGGTGAAGCGGATGGTCCGGCTGGAGGCCGTCGTCATCTCGGTGTTCGGCGCAGTGGTCGGCATCGGTCTCGGGGCATTCCTCGGCTGGGCGATCGGCGAGACCTTCGCGGACCAGATCCCGGGGTACACGCTGGTCCTGCCCTGGGACCGGATCGGGATCTTCCTGGTGCTGGCCGGTCTGGTGGGCGTGCTGGCCGCGATGTGGCCGGCCCGCAACGCCGCGCGGCTGAACATGCTGAACGCGATCAAGGCAGAGTGACCTCGCCGCGCCGCGGCACGCCGAAGGGCCGGGTTCCCCGTCACGGGGGCCCGGCCCTTCCGTTCGTACGCCGCTCAGTCCTGTCCGGGCGCGATCCAGGTGCGGGCCCGCAGCGGCATCCCGGAGGCGCCCGAGTCCGGGACGCGGACGGCCAGGACCTGGTTGACGCCGATGCGGTTGCGTTCGAAGGCCAGGGCGGAGGCCGCCATGTACAGGCGCCACACGCGGGCGCGCCCGGGGGTGGTCAGCCGCACGGCACGCTCCCAGTCGGCTTCCAGGCGGGACACCCACCGGCGCAGCGTGAGGGCGTAGTGCTCGCGGATCGCCTCGACGTCGCGCACCTCGAACCCGGCGCGCTCCAGCAGGGCGACAGTCGCGCCGATCGGCTGGAGTTCGCCGTCGGGGAAGACGTAGGAGTCGATGAAGGCGTCGACGCTGTAGGTCGACTCGTCGCGCTGCGGGCGGCGGGCGATTTGGTGGTTCAGCAGCCGGCCGCCGGGCTTGAGCAGGCCGTACAGGTCGGCTGCGTACTCCAGGTACCGGTCGGCGCCGACGTGTTCGGCCATGCCGATGGAGGAGACGGCGTCGTAGGGCCCGTCCCGGACGTCGCGGTAGTCCTGGACGCGGATCTCGACCTTGTCGGTGAGGCCCTCGTCGGCGACGCGCTTGCGGGCGTAGGCGGCCTGCTCCTGGGAGAGCGTGACGCCGACGACGCTCACGCCGTGCTCGCGGGCGGCGTGGACGGCCATGGAGCCCCAGCCGCAGCCGACGTCCAGCAGCCGTCCGCCGGGTCTCAGGCCGAGCTTGCGGCAGACGAGTTCGAGCTTGTCCCGCTGGGCCTGTTCGAGGGTGCTGTCCGGGGTGGGCCAGTAGGCGCAGGAGTACACCATCGACGGGCCGAGGACGATCTCGTAGAAGTCGTTGCCGACGTCGTAGTGGTGGCTGATGGCGCGGCGGTCGGTGCGCTTGGTGTGCAGATGACGGCGGGGGCTGCGGGTCTCCTCGCGGGGCGGGGCAGGCGGCAGCGGCGGCGGTCCGGCGAGCTTGACCAGTCCGCGGACGGCGGCGCGGACCTCGGGGGCGCGCAGGGCCTGGACGAGGGTGCGGGCGTCCTCGCCGCGCTCCCAGATGAGACCGGCCAGCAGATCGAGGGTCGTGTAGAGGTCGCCCTCGATGTCGAGGTCCCCCGCCACCCAGGCGCGGGCCAGGCCCAGTTCGCCCGGCTTCCACAGCAGGCGGCGCAGCGCACGGCGGTTGCGTACGACCAGGGTCGGCGCATCCGGCGGGCCGGACTGCGAACCGTCCCAGGCGCGGATGCGCACCGGGAGCGGTGCTCCCAGCAACTGTGTGAAGAGGCCCTGCAGCCGCGGCGCGGCGTCTGCCATGGTGTACACCTCCGTGACAGGGAATCCCGGAATGTCCGACACCACGTAAACACCTGCGGGGCCTCGGCGCAGTCCCCGGCACGCGTCATGTATGGGCAAAAACGCCCCTTCGCCCGCCCGGAGGCGGCACCCTGACGTGCCGGAGGACAGCACGGGAACCCCGGCACGCCGAACGGGGTCTTCCGGCACGCCGAAGGGCCTCCCGCACCACGGATGGCGGGAGGCCCTTCGTCAGACGGACGACCGGACGGAGGTCAGGAGGCCTTGGCCTTCTCCTCGGTCTTCTCCTTCGGTGCGGCGGCGACCGGGGCCGGCTTGGCGGCCTCGTAGAACTCCTCGCGCGGCGTCTCGATGGCGCCGAGCGAGACGACCTCGCGCTTGAGGAACATGCCGAGGGTCCAGTCGGCGAAGACGCGGATCTTGCGGTTCCAGGTCGGCATCGCCAGACCGTGGTAGCCACGGTGCATGTACCAGGCGAGACGGCCCTTGAGCTTGATCTTCATCTTGCCCATGACGATCATCGCGACGCCCTTGTGGAGGCCGAGGCCGGCCACGGCGCCCTTGTTGGCGTGGCTGTACTCCTTCTGCGGGAAGCCCCGCATGCCGGAGACCACGTTGTCGCCGAGGACCTTGGCCTGGCGCAGCGCGTGCTGGGCGTTCGGCGGGCACCAGGCGTTCTCGTTGCCCGCCTTGCGGCCGACGAGGTCAGGGACCTGGGCGTTGTCGCCGGCGGCCCAGATGTAGTCGGTGCCCTTGACCTGGAGGGTCGGCTCGCAGTCGACGTGGCCGCGCGGGCCCAGCGGCAGGCCGTAGCGGGCCAGGGCCGGGTTGGGCTTGACGCCGGCGGTCCAGACGATGGTGTTGGAGTCGACCTCGAGGCCGTTCTTCAGCACCACGTGGCCGTCGACGCAGGAGTCCATGGAGGTGGACAGGTAGACCTCGACGCCGCGGCCCTCGAGGTGCTCCTTGCCGTACTTGCCGAGCTTGGGGCCGACCTCGGGGAGGATCTTGTCGGCGGCGTCGACCAGGATGAAGCGCATGTCCTCACGGGACACGTTCTTGTAGTACTGCGCCGCGTCGCGGGCCATGTCCTCGACCTCGCCGATGGTCTCGGCACCGGCGAACCCGCCGCCCACGAAGACGAAGGTGAGCGCCTTGCGGCGGATCTCCTCGTCGGTGGTGGAGTCGGCCTTGTCGAGCTGCTCGAGGACGTGGTTGCGCAGGCCGATGGCCTCCTCGACGCCCTTCATGCCGATGCCCTGCTCGGCGAGGCCGGGGATCGGGAAGGTGCGGGAGACCGCGCCGAGCGCGATCACCAGGTAGTCGAAGGGCAGCTCGTAGGCCTCGCCGACCAGCGGGGAGACCGTGGCGACCTTGCGGTCCTGGTCGATGGTGGTGACCCGGCCGGTCAGCACCTCCGCCTTGGGCAGCACGCGTCGCAGCGGGACGACGACGTGGCGCGGGGAGATGTTGCCGGCGGCGGCTTCGGGGAGGAAGGGCTGGTAGGTCATGTACGACCGGGGGTCGACGACCGTGACGGTCGCCTCGCCGTAGCGCATCTTCTTCTGGATGCGCCGAGCTGCGTACAGGCCTACGTACCCACCGCCTACTACGAGGATCCTGGGACGCTCCGTGGTGCTCATGGCATCGAGTATCCACCCGTCTCAGGGGGGTGGCTCGTGCGCCCCTTCACAAGCTTGGGTGGGGTGTGTGCTATCCTCCGCGGCCCGCGTGATCCACGTCATGGTGACAACCGGGCTCCTTTGTGCACCGCGGAGCGTTGTCAATGCCGCGTGAGCTGCCTCTCTGTGCCGCGGAGGCCTCCGTGAGGCACTCCGTGAGCGCCGCCCGGAGTGCCCTTCCGGGCACCTCCATACCATGCTTCTGAACATGTTCAAAGGGCCGTTCAGCCCCCGGACGGGTCAACGGGGTTCTTCTCGTCGCCCGGGAGGGCCGAATTCCTTGTGAAGAACTTCACGAACTTTTCCGACGGGCTGTCGCCGGGGGGTCCGTCCGGACCCCCCGGGCACGCTCATTCGTGGTCCATGCCTGCTCAGAAGCGGGCTACGCCACCGACCACGCGATGCCGTCGAGGATGTCGTGCTCGCTCACGACGACCTCCTGCGCCCCGATCCGCTCCATGATCGCCAGGAGGACGAGGGCGCCCGCCCCGATCACGTCGACCCGGCCCGGATGCATGGAGGGCACGGCCGCCCGCTCGGCGTGCGTGGAGCGCAGCAGCCACTCGGTGATCTCGCGGACCCGGTCGTAGGACACGCGGGAGTGGTGGATGGCCTCCGAGTCGTACCCCGGCAGCCCCTGCGCGATCGCCGACACCGTCGTCACGGAGCCGGCCAGGCCGACCAGGGTGCGCGCCTCGCGCAGCGGAACGGTCTGCTCGGCGAGGTCCAGCGCGGCCTCGATGTCGGCCCGCATCGCCGCGATCCGCTCCTCGGACGGCGGGTCGCTCACCACGCCGTCCCGGACCAGGTGCCGCTCGGTCATGCGGACACAGCCGACGTCCACCGAGCGGGCCGCCCGGACGTGGTCGTCGCCCACGACGAACTCGGTCGAACCGCCGCCGATGTCCACGACCAGATAGGGCTTGGCAAGGCGGTCGTCCCCGGCGAGCTCCTTGGTGGCGCCGGTGAAGGAGAACTCGGCCTCCTGGTCCCCGGTGATCACCTCGGGCTCCACGCCGAGGATGTCCAGCACGCCGCGCACGAACTCGTCCCGGTTCTCGGCGTCCCGGGACGCGGACGTGGCCACGAACCGCAGCCGCTCCGCGCCGTGCTCCTTGATGATCCCGGCGTACTCGCGGCACGCCGCGAAGGTCCGCTCGAGCGCCTCGGGGGCGAGCCGGCCGGTGCGGTCGACACCCTGCCCGAGCCGCACGACCATCATCCGGCGGTCCAGGTCGGTCAGCTCTCCGGTTTCCGGGTCGGCGTCGGCGACCAGCAGCCGGATGGAGTTCGTACCGCAGTCCACGGCGGCGACACGGGTCACTGTGCGTCCTCCTCGGCGGTCGTCACACAGGCGCCCTTGCGCCACCACTCCGGCAGCATCGCCAGCGCCTCGTCGCCCAGCGGGTTCACCCCCGGCCCCGCGGCCAGCGAGTGGGCCACCAGGACGTGCAGGCACTTCACCCGGTCCGGCATGCCCCCCGCGCTCGGGAAGTTCTTCAGCTCCTCGATCTCGTCGCGCCGCCGGATGTAGTCCTCGTGCGCGGCGCGGTAGGCCGCGGCCAGCTCCGGGTCCGAGCCGAGCCGCTCGGTCATCTCCTTCATCACGCCGTTGGCCTCCAGCGTGCCGATGGCCGAGTTCGCCTTCGGGCACGTCAGGTAGTATAGCGTGGGGAACGGCGTGCCGTCCGGCAGCCGCGGGGCCGTCTCGACGACGTCGGGCTGTCCGCACGGGCAGCGGTGCGCGATCGCGCGCAGACCGCGCGGGGGCCGACCGAGCTGCTGCTTGAAGGCCTCGACGTCGGCGTCGGTCGGCTCGGTGCGCGGGGTGGTCGGCGGGGGCGTTTCCATGACTGTCTTCAGGCTGTCTTTCTCTGGTTTCGGGTCACTGGCAGGGGTTCGGGTCACCGGTCGGAGGCGTCGGCCTTGTCGACCCCGTCCCAGACGTTCGAGTACCAGGGACGGTCGGCCGCCCCCAGGTCGGTGCGCGACTGCTTCGCCGCGTGCGGGTCGACGACGATGAAGCCCGTCTCCCCCGGCATCACGTAGTGCAACCGCTGCCGGATCTGCTGCTCGGCGTACGCGTCGTCCTGCCAGCGCGCCTTCAGGTCGCGCAGCCGTTCGACGCGCTCACGGGCCTGCCGCTGCTCGCGCTGCAGGTCGTCGATCTCGGCGCGCTGCGAGACGTACTCCCGCATCGGGTAGGCCAGGGCCACGATCAGCGAGCACATCACCAGGGCGAGCAGCGCGGCCCGGCCGGTCAGCCGCGAGCGGCGGGCCTGGCGCCTGGTCTGGGAACGGTAGACCCGGGCCGCGGTCTGCTCGCCGAGCAACCGGATCCTGGTCGCGGTGGAGAACCGGTCCCGGTCCTTCACGGCCATCTGTCCGCCTCCCGCTCCACCGTCCTACGCGCGTACGTCCCCGGACACGGTACGGGACCGGGTACGGGGACGTACGTACGACTGGCTACGGCTTGACCCCGTAGGGGTCAGTGCCGGGTCAGCCCTTGAACCGCGGGAAGGCGCTGCGGCCGGCGTAGACCGCGGCGTCGTCGAGGATCTCCTCGATGCGCAGCAGCTGGTTGTACTTGGCGACGCGCTCGGAGCGGGCCGGGGCGCCGGTCTTGATCTGGCCGCAGTTGGTCGCGACGGCCAGGTCGGCGATGGTGACGTCCTCGGTCTCGCCGGATCGGTGGGACATCATGCACTTGAAGCCGTTGCGCTGGGCCAGCTCGACGGCGTCCAGCGTCTCGGTGAGCGAACCGATCTGGTTCACCTTCACGAGCAGCGCGTTGGCCGCGCCCTCCTCGATGCCGCGGGCGAGGCGCTCGGGGTTGGTGACGAACAGGTCGTCGCCGACGAGCTGGACCTTGTCACCGAGCTTGGCGGTGATGGTCTTCCAGCCCTCCCAGTCGTCCTCGAACAGCGGGTCCTCGATGGAGACGAGCGGGTACGCGTCGACGAGCTCCGCGTAGTACTCGGTCATCTCGGCGGCGGAGCGGGTCTTGCCCTCGAAGGTGTAGGAGCCGTCCTTGTAGAACTCGGAGGCGGCGACGTCGAGGGCGAGGGCGATCTGCTCGCCGGGGGTGTAGCCGGCCTCCTTGATGGCCTCGAGGATGAGGTCGAGGGCCTCGCGGTTGGAGCCGAGGTTCGGGGCGAAGCCGCCCTCGTCGCCGAGGCCGGTGGCCAGGCCCTTGCTCTTCAGGACCTTCTTCAGCGTGTGGTAGACCTCGGCACCCCAGCGCAGGGCCTCGGAGAAGGACTCCGCGCCGATCGGGGCGATCATGAACTCCTGGATGTCCACGTTGGAGTCGGCGTGCGAGCCGCCGTTCAGGATGTTCATCATCGGCACCGGCAGCAGGTGCGCGTTGGGGCCGCCCAGGTAGCGGAACAGCGGCAGGTCGCTGGCCTCGGAGGCGGCGTGGGCGACGGCGAGCGAGACGCCGAGGATGGCGTTGGCGCCGAGGGAGCCCTTGTTGTCGGTGGCGTCCAGGTCGAACATCGCCTGGTCGATCAGGCGCTGCTCGGTGGCGTCATAGCCGACCAGCTCCGGGCCGATCTGCTCGATGACGGCGAGGACGGCCTTCTCCACGCCCTTGCCGAGGTAGCGGTTCGAGTCGCCGTCGCGGAGCTCGATGGCCTCGAAGGCGCCCGTGGAGGCGCCGGACGGGACGGCGGCACGACCGGTGCTGCCGTCGTCGAGGCCGACCTCGACCTCGACCGTGGGGTTGCCTCGGGAGTCCAGGATTTCCCGGGCTACGACGACGTCGATGGACGGCACGAGCATCTCCTTCTTGATGTGACGCGGTACGCGGGTCGCGCGGACCCGGCGAGGTGCGGGCCCGGTGGCTCGCGACATGAGCCTAACCGGCCCGGGGCGATCGGCCACCGGGTCGCCCACCTCATGGACAGAACCGAGAGTAAATTGTTTCCGAACGGAACAAAGCCCGTTGCCGAAAAAACCCCGCCCCGGTGCGTACGGGGGGTGACGCACCGGGGCGGGGAGCCCGTGGACCCGGGAGGGTCCGGGTGGGCCGCTGCTTACTTCAGGTGCAGCTGCTGGCCCGGGTAGATGAGGTTGGCGTCCTCGAGGATGTCCTTGTTCAGCTCGAACAGCTTCTCCCAGCCGCCCTTGACCTTCTTGTCCGCGGCGATCGAGCTGAGGGTGTCGCCCTTGACGACCTTGTACTCGCCGTCGCCCTTCTTGACCTTCTTGCCGGTCGGGGTGGTGACGGTCTTCTTGGCCGCCGGGCGCTCGTCGGAGCGGGAGGCCGGCTGCTGCTGGGTCTCGCGGGAGTCGGTGCTCTGCTGCGAGGTGCTGCCGGAGTCGCTCGAGGAGCCGCCGCCGGTGTAGCCGGCGCTCGACAGGCCCTTGCCACAGACCGGCCAGGCGCCCTTGCCCTGGCTCGCCAGGACCTTCTCGGCGACCTGGATCTGCTGGTCCTTGCTGGCCTTGTCGGCGGTGGAAGCGTACTGGGTGCCGCCGTAAGCGGCCCAGGTGGAGGCGGAGAACTGCAGACCGCCGTAGTAGCCGTTGCCGGTGTTGATGGACCAGTCGCCGCCGGACTCGCACTGGGCGACCGCGTCCCACTCGGAGGCGGTGGCGGCGGAGGCGTTGCCGGCCGCCATCAGCGGGGCGGCGACGGCGGCGCCGGCGACACCGGCGACGGCGATGGCACGGGTGGCCTTGGACGGACGACGGTGCTTGCCCTTGCTGGAAAACAGCATGGATGGATCCCCTCACCGACGCCTGCGAGGTGAGCTGTCGGGTTCGGGCCGGTTGAGTTGCCCGGCCGCGTCCCTCCCGGGACACGGCTTCACCCCAAGCCCTTCCGGCACAACCTGCCGGTCGGGCACCTACCTTGGGTCCCCCGCTCCTGCCTACGGCGCTTGACGCGACGACTGTTCCCGTGCGGCCGCTGGCAGGATTCGGCGTTGCGGCAGCCGGGGCTCGCGGTGGCGAGCGGTCATGACCGTAGACACGCGATCGGCGGAATTTCAAAGACGATCAGGGCTTCTGAGATCTATCTCTCAGGGCCCCAAACGGGACATCAGCCGCGAATCGGGGCGCTAACTCGCACGGTTTCGGGGCGACTTCCGCCCCGGTTTCCGCACTGCCCGAACAGCTACTTCTCGTCCGCTTCGCCCTCCACCGTGAGCTTCTCACCGGGGAGGATGAGGTCCGGGTCGGCGCCGACGGACTTCTCGTTGCTCTCGTAGAGCTCGTGCCATCCGCCGCTGACGTCAAGGGAGTCGGCGATGGACCAGAGGCTGTCGCCGACACCCACGATGTAGGCACCCTCGGAGGCGTCGCGGGAGCTGTCGTCACCGCGCGAGGCGTGCCGGCCCGTGGACCCGCCCGTACGACCGTCCTCGGACTCCCGGGTCTCGTCGGCGCTGGGGCCGCGATGGCGGCCGGAGCCGGTGTCGGTCAGCTCCGAGGAGTCGCCCGCGGACTGCGAGTTGGACTTGTCACCCTTGGAGCCGGCCGACGAGGAGCTGCCGGACTGCCGACCCTTCGGCGATTCGGTGGATTCGGGCGACTTGTCCGGATCGGCGTTCTCATCCTTCGAGGCCGACGACCCGTCAGGCGACGACGAGGGCGACGGGGAAGCGCTCTCCGACAGGGACGAACCGAGCGAGTCGAGCAAACCGGGCGAGTCCACTTCACCGGACGAGTCGGACGATTCCGACGATTCGGATGAATCTGATTCCTTGTCCTGTTCGAGGCCGGAGAGCAGGCCACAGGTGCGCCATGCGCCGACCCCCTGGTCGGCGAGGATTCTCTCGGCCACGGCTATCTGCTGGGAGCGGCTGGCCAGGTCGGCGCTCGCGGCGTAGTCGAGGCCGCCGTGGCCCTCCCAGTCCTCCTGGGACAACTGCAGGCCGCCGTAGTAGCCGTTGCCGCTGTTCTGGCTCCAGGCGCCGCCGGACTCGCAGTCCGCGACCCGGTCCCAGGTCGTGCCGTCGGCCGCGCTGGCGCCGGAGGCCCCGAGGAGGGGGATCGCGATGGCGGAGCCGGTCACTCCGGCCGCGACGAGGAGAGCCGGAGCCTGGCGGGGGCGACGGTGCCGACCGTTCCCGGAGAGCATACGGAGACCTTTCACGTGACAGCAGTGACCGACGCGGCGCGATACCGGCCGCGTTGATGGGTGAACGTATCGGCAGACGATCACTTGTCACAAGTTCATGCCGCGCAGATCACGTGAAGATCACAGACCTGATGTTTCGTCACGTCCGGCCGGTGCGAACTCCACCGGCAGCGTGCGCAGCCCCCGCATGATGAGGCCGCCACGCCACCTCAGCTCGGCCGGATCCACGGCGAGCCGGAGGTCCGGGAGCCGGGTGAGGAGCGTGGCGAGCGCGGTCTGGCCCTCCAGGCGGGCCAGCGGGGCGCCGAGGCAGTAGTGGATGCCGTGGCCGTATCCGAGGTGCTGGTTGTCACGGCGGGAGAGGTCCAGGACGTCCGGATCGGCGAACCGCTCCGGGTCCCGGTCCGCGGCGGCCAGCACGACGAGGACGGGGTCGCCCTCCTCGATGCGCTGCCCGCCGAGGGTGAGGGACTGCGTGGCGAAGCGCCAGGTGGCGAGTTCGACGGGGCCGTCGTAGCGGAGGAGTTCCTCGACGCCGGTCTCCAGGAGGGCGCTCTCCCCCGCGGCCAGGGACGCCTGGAGCCGGGCACGCTGCCCGGGGTGGGTGAGCAGGGCGTAGGTGCCGTTGCCGATCAGGTTGACGGTCGTCTCGAATCCGGCGAACAGCAGGATGAAGGCCATGGCCGCCGCCTCGTTCTCGGTGAGGTGCTCGCCGTGGTCGGAGGCGCGGATCAGACCCGAGATGAGGTCCTCACCCAGGGCTGGCTCGGCCGGCAGCGCCTCGCGCTTGCGGTGGATGAGGTCGGCGAGATAGCCGCGCATCTTCTTCACGGACCGCGCCACGCCGCCCCTGGGTCCGCCCTGGTGACGGATCATCATGCCCGCCCAGTCGCGGAAGTCGTCCTGGTCCTCACGCGGGACGCCGAGCAGGTCGCAGATGGCGTAGATGGGGAGCGGGAAGGCGAACTCGTGGATCAGGTCGGCGGAGCCCTTCGCCGCGAATCCGTCGATGAGGGTGTCGGTGAGCTCCTGCACCCGCGGCGCGAACTCGGCGACCCGGCGGGGCGTGAACGCCTTGGACACGAGCCGCCGCAGCCGGGTGTGGTCCGGCGGGTCGATGTTGAGCAGGTGCGTCATCAGCTCCGCCTTGCGCTCCCCGGGGATCCCCGTCTTGCCCTTGGCGTGCGCCGGTTCGTCGTGATGCGCCGGGTTCTTGGAGAGCCGGGGGTCGGCGAGCGTCTGCTTGGCGTCGGCGTACCGCGTGACCAGCCATGCCTCCACACCGCTCGGGAGCCGCGTCCGGTGGACGGGGCTGTGCTCGCGGAGCCAGGCGTAGGCGGGGTAGGGGTCGCTCGCGAACTCCCAGGTGAAGAGGTCGGGAGCGGGCGGGGGCGGGCTGGGCCTGTGCTGGTCGGTCACGCGTCGACCGTATCCGGCTTCCTGCGGTCCCCCCGCCCGGCGTCGGTGCTCGGCCGAGCGGGCCCCCCGGCACGCCCCGCCCCGGTCCGACAGGCCCCGGGCCCGGCGACGCCGGCCTGCTCCGAACGCCGGGCCCTAGCCTTCGGCCTGCCGGATCGCGTCGCGGTAGGCGCGGGCCGCCGCTCTCAGGGCCGCCTCCGGGTCGACGCCCTCCGACTCGGCGCGGACGGCCAGGGCCAGGAGGTCGTAGCCGATGCCCTCGACGGGCGGGAGGGGTATGTCCAGGTTCGCCGTGCGGACGCGGGAGGCCAGCTTGGCGGCGAGGGCGAGGCCGGGCTGGCCGAGGGGGATGCCCTCGGTGATCGAGGTGCGCTGCTTCTCGACCGCCTTGGTGCGCAGCCAGTGCTCCTTGACCTCCTCGGGGGTGGTGGCCGTCGCGTCGCCGAAGACATGCGGGTGGCGGTGGATCAGCTTGGCGACAATGCCGCCGGCCACGTCGTCGATGGAGAAGGGTTCCTCGCCGTCCTCCGGGCGGCCCTCCTCGGCGATGCGGGCGTGGAAGACGACCTGGAGGAGGACGTCGCCGAGTTCTTCGCGCAGTTCGTCACGGTCGCCCTCCTCGATCGCCTCGACGAGCTCGTACGCCTCCTCGATGCCGTACTTGGCCAGGCCCTCGTGGGTCTGCCGCGAGGACCAGGGGCACTCGGCGCGGATGCGGTCCATGACCTGGACGAGGTCGAGGAGGCGGGCGCCGGGAAGGTCGTAGGAGGCCGGCAGCAGCTCCAGCTCGGGCATGGCGATGCGGCCGGTGCCGGCCAGCCGGGCCAGGCCGTCGGTCAGGGCCGGTTCCCCCTCGCCCGTCGCCACCACGACCACCGTGTGCCCGCCGGCGCAGGCGTCGACCAGCTCCTGCGCGCTCGGGGACACCTCGGCGACGTCGATCCCGGCCTCGCGCAGATACGGCAGCTGCGGGTGCGTGCCGTCCGCGCAGAGCACCCGGTCGGCCTCGTGCAGGGCCTGCCAGGCCGGCCAGGAGAGCAGGCCAGGGGCGACGCGGTGGCTGGTGGTGAGCAGGACGACGCGGCCGGCCGGGGCGACCGCGTCGGGAGCGGTCCGCTCGGGGCCCGGGGTGTCTTCGGGGCTGTTGGCGTTCACGCTTCGAAGCTATCCCACGCCGCGGACGGCGCCTGAAGTTGCCCACAGGGGCCTGGGAGGGGCGGGGGCGAGGGCGGGGGCCGGGGCCGCCCGGGGGGTGGGGCCCGGGGTGGGCCGGGACCCGCGAGGCCGGGACCCGCGAGCCGGGACCCGGAGGTGGAGGGCCCGGGAGGCCGGGGTGCAGGGACTCGGGGGCCGGGGCCCGCGGGCAGGGCCCGGGAGGCCGGGACTCGGGGGCCGGGACCCGGGGGCCGGGACCCGGGGGTGGAGGGCCCGGGAGGCCGGGGTGCAGGGGCCAGGAGGCCGGGGCCCGCGGGCAGGGCCCGGGAGGCCGGGGGGCCGGCGGGCAGGGGCCCGGGCCCAGGAGGTCGGGGCTCGGGGGTGCAGAGCCCGGGGATGCCGGGGCCCGGGAGGCTGGGACTCGGAGGCGGGGCCCAGGGGGCCCGGGAAGCCGGGGCCCGGCATGCAGGGCCCAGGAGGCCGGGAGACCGGGAGGCCGCGATGCCAGGGCCCGGGAGGCCGGGCCCCGGGGCCCGGGCACGCAGCGGAGCCGGCCTCTGACCGCCTACGTGCCCTGCTGCGTCTGCGCCGCCGTGACGTCGCGGACCCACGGCGTCTTCGCGTCGGCGCGGCTGCTCTTCTGGACGTCCCAGGTGCCGTAGCGGGGGTTGAGGTCGACGTTCAGGTCGTTGGAGGCGTCGGAGAGGGCCTTCCAGAACTCGGGACGGTCGGTGCCCGTACCGAGCTTCTCGGCGAGCTTCTGGGCCTCCAGCTGGAGGCGGAGGTTCTCGTCGAGGCGCTGCGGCGGGATGCCGTACTGCTGGAGCCAGGTCGTCTCCAGCCCCTTGGCGCCGCCGGCCTGCTGCTCCAGACCGGACCGCATCGCCTGGACCTCCTTGCGGGAGACGGTCACCCCGGCGTCCTGGGCGGCGCGGTGCAGCACCCGGTCCAGGACCATGGTGTGCAGGGTGTCGCGGGTGAGGGTGCCGGTCCGGGCGATGGCCTGCTGGTACTGGGCCTCGTCCTGTACGGCCGCCCGCTGGGCCGCGCGCACCTCGCCGACCCGCTCATCCAGCTGGGAGACGGTGATCCGCTGGCCGCCGACCACGGCCGCCGCGCCGGGATGCGCGTCGTTCCCGCAGGCGGTGAGCAGGGGTGCCGCGGCGGCGATCGCGGCGGTGAGGACGAGCGCGGTGCGACGGCGGCGGTGCAAGGAGACCTCCTGAGGAGATTGTGCGACGGTGCACAAGGTCTTGCGGTGATCGATGGTAGGCAGTGACCAGGCTCTGGCCAACCCATTCGACCAACGATTCACCGGGACTTCCGGCACCGCCGCGCCTCCGGGGCGCCCGTCAGCCGCGGACCTGCCCCAGCCACTGCAGCGTCCGGCGGATCTCCGCGCCGAGCGGGTGCCCGGGGCCGTGGGTGCGCTCCACGTCGTGGAGCAGCCGGGCCAGGGTGTCGTGGGCGCCGCCGCGGTCGCCGAGGGCGAGCAGGAGGTGGCCGATCCGGCGGCGCACGTCGTGCGCCAGCTCCGGGCCCCCGGCGGCGACGTACTGGTTCTCGTAGTAGGGCAGCACCGCGCGGTACTCGGCGAGCGCCGCGGCCGGGTCGCCGAGCTGTTCGAGGCATTGGGCGGCCTCGTAGCGGAAGCGCAGGGCCTGGGGGTCGGCCTGGCCCGCCTCGGCGGCGCGTTCGTCGGCGAGACGGCGCAGCTCGGGCAGCGCGCGCCGGTACTGGCCGTCGTCCAGGAGCGTCGCCGCGTACTGCTTGCGCAGGGTGCGCACGACCGGGGAGTGCGCGCCGTGCTGTTCGGCTGCGGCGGGCAGGATGCCCCCGAGGATGTCGACGGCCTGGGTGACGCGGCCCTCGCCGAGGAGCCGTTTGACCTCGTCGACGGCGCGGGCGATGTCCGTGTGCCCCGGGGGCTCGGTGACGGGCGGGGCGGGCGCGGGCCGGGGCGCCGGGGTGCGCGCACGATCCGGCCAGGGGGCGTGCGGGCGCAGGAACGGGCGGGTGGGGTCCAGGGCCGCTCCGGTGGGCGTCCCGCGCGACGGCAGGAGCAGCTCCAGGTGTTCGTAGACCTCCTGCGCGGAGGCGGGCCGGTGCTGCGGGTCCTTGGCGAGCAGGCGCAGGACGAGGGCCTCCAGGGCCTCGGGCACCTCGGGTCGGATGCGGCGCACGGGCAGCGGGGGCTCGTACAGGTGCCGGTGCAGGACGCCGAGGGCCGTGGAGCCGGAGAAGGGCACGTCGCCGCTGAGCAGTTCGTGCAGGACCACACCGAGCGCGTACAGGTCGGTGTACGGGCCGACCGCGCCGCCCATCGCCTGCTCCGGGGCCATGTAGGCCGGCGAGCCGATGGGGGTGCCGGTGTGCGTGAGCCGGGTGGTGTCCGCGTCCATCACGGACGCGACACCGAGGTCGAGGACGGTGACGGTGCCGTCCTGCTTCACCATCACGTTGCGCGGCTTGAGGTCGCGGTGGACGATCGGCACGGCGTGCACGGCGCTCAGCACGGCGCACAGTTGCGCGGCGACCGCGACCGCCCACTGCCAGGGGTACGGAGTGTGCTCGGCGAGGTGGCCGGCGAGGTCGGCCCCGTCGATGTACTGCATGACGAGGAACAGCTCCTCGCCCTCACTGCCCGCGTCGTGCACGGTGACCAGGCCGGGGTGGTCGACCTGAGCGGTCACCCGGCACTCGCGCACGAAGCGGCGGCGCAGTTCCTCCGCGTCCTGGCCGGCCACCTTGTCGGGGCGCAGCAGCTTCACCGCCACACGGCGGTCGAGCCGCTGGTCGTACGCCGTCCAGACCTGGCCCATGCCGCCCTGCCCGAGGACGGTGGACAGTTCGTAGCGGCCGGCGACGACTCGTCCCGCCGCCGCGGTCACCTTCCGTCCTCGTGGTCGCCGTCCCGGTGGCCGTCGCGGTGGCCGTCGCCCTCGTGCCGGCGCAGGTAGTCGCTGAGCTCGTCGAGTTCGGCGCGGACCTGGTCGATGCGGGCGGGGTCGGGCCGCTGGGGGGACGGGGGCGGCTGGATCGCGCCCGGGGCCGGGGGCGTGTCGTGCGCGGTGGGTGTGTGGTGCGCGGCAGGTGTGTGGGGCGCGGCGGGCTGCGGGACGGGGGTGGACGTCGGGGCGTAGGGCGGCGCGGGGTGCGGGTAGCCGTACGGGGTGTGGGTGACGGTCGCCGCGTGGGGCGGGGCGTAACCGGCGAACCTCCGCTGCTCGGCGTGGTGGCCGATGTCCACGACGAGGAAGTAGATGGCGGCGCCCGCCCCGAGCAGCAGGATCACGGCCAGCGCGATGTCGGTGCGGACGTCGTCCTCCGGCAGTGAGCCGATGACGGCGAAGCAGGCGATGGACAGCGGCAGGCTGACCCAGGCCAGCACCCAGTCGAGGGCCCGGCCGCGCAGGACGGCCACACGGAACAGCGGTACGCAGGCCAGCACGCCGCACGTGAGGAAACCGGCTGCGGCGAACAGCACGCGCAGGGAGATGACCGTTGCCGCGCTGCGGGGAGGCGGCGCCGCGCCGTGGCCGTACATGACTGCTCCTGGACCGGTGTGACCGATGGGGACGGACGTGCGAGTGACAGACCCTGTTGGGGATCCGAGCGTATAGCCCGACACGGACAAGCGGTCACGGGTTGTACCGAACCGTTGTCATGCTGATCACTTCGTGTGAACAGCCCGCCCCCGGCCCGGTCGTGGGACCTGGCGCGCGTCACGCCCTACAGGGGATGCCGCATCCACACGTTGGGCTCGACGTACACCGCGTATCCGCGCTCCGTCTCACAGCGCACCGGCACCAGAGCGCCCGGCACTTCGATGTCGCCGTCGGTTTCGAAGGGCAGGCCGGTCCAGCGGCGCCAGTCCGCGAGCGGGGCGGCCACCGTCATCGACGCCGGTGCCACCGAGTCGATGGTGGCTCCGGCCCGGGCGTGGACCCGCAGCCAGGGGTCCTGGGGCAGGCCGTCGGGGCGGACGCGGTGGGCGTACTCCTCCATGGGCGTGTGCGGTTCGAGGTGCTTGCCGCTGGGGCGGACCGGCGCGACGACTTCCCGGAAGCCGCGGGTTCGGGCGTTGTCGCGCAGGGCCGAGAGCATCACCGTGGACAGGCCGCGTCCCTGGGCGTGCGGGGCGACGGAGACCGAGATCGCGCTGACCGTGTCGGGCCGGGCTCCGCGCCGAAGGTCGGAGAACGCCCACACCAGTACCGCGTCCCAGCCGTTGGCCGGCAGCCGGCCACCGCGGTGCTCGGTGCCGAGGGCGAAGGGCACGCTGTAGGCGTTCGCCACGATCTCGCCCTGCTCGTCCTCGGCGAACAGCACGTACTCCGGGAGTTCGGCGGCGATCCGCGGGAAGTGGGCGGCGCCCACGAGGTCCTGGATCACGAACTGCGGCCAGCTGTCCGCCATTCCGACGACCCGCTCCAGCATGTCCGGGCGGTCGGCGAGGCTCGATATCTTCGGCTGCATGTGATCACGCTAGGCGGCGGCGCCGAACGCACGGAACCGAATTACGTGGCGGTCACGGGTCCGGCCGTCAACGACCGGCCGCCGACGGGTGCTGGGCTCACAGGGGCCGACCGACCGCCGGGGGGCCGGTCACCCGCCGCACTGCTTCAGCATCATCTCCTTGTCCGGTGCCGTCACGGGCAGTTCGTACTTCAGGGACACCTGGGCGAAGCGCACCGAGTAGGCGCAGCGGATGCGCTTGTCCGGGGGCAGCCAGGACGCCGGGCCGGAGTCGCCCTTCGAGCCGTTGGTCGGCCCGTCCACCGGGACGAGGTTGAGCGGGTCGTTGGCGATGGACTCCCGCTTGTCCTTGCTCCAGCGGGAGGCGCCCATCTGCCAGTCGTACGAGAGCGGCATGACGTGGTCTATCTGGACTTCGATCGCATGGGACTTGGTCCACTCGATGACCTTCCCGGTGTAGGGGTCGTGCAGCGTCATGGACGTGACGACGCAGTCCGATCCCGCCCGGAACCGCAGGTCCTCCCCGTCTCGTTTCAGCAGGTCGTTCCGCGAGTCGCAGCCGTTGTGGGAGAAGGGGACGTCACGTGGTGCCGAGTCCATCCAGGCGTAGCCGAACTCGTCCCGCTCGTAACCCGTCCTGGGGCCGCGGCCCTTCGTCTCCACCTTCTCGATCAGGGCACGCGCCTCCTCCTTGTCCGCGCCGGACGTGACGGCCGCCAGACCCGGCTTGGTGCCGTCCGGGTTGTCCAGCGGGTTCACGGCCCGCCCGTCACGCGCGGCCGCCGCACCGGAGCCGGAGGGTCCGCCGTCCGCGGGCGGGACCAGGCCCTCGCAGCCGGCGAGTGCCGAACCGGTGAACACCATCGCGACAGCCAGTGCCGCCCCACCCCTCAGACGCGTCACCCTGCGCCCCTCCTCTGTCTGCCTGTTCCGCTCCGGCACGGGCTGCCGGTGCCCGGTTCCACGGTAGCGAGGAAGAGGTTCAGACCACATCGGCCCTCAGTGCGCATACTTCACATCTCACGCGTATCGTCGGTTCTGAGTCACCTCCGGAGGGAGCTTGCGCATGGGCATCTTCGACAAGTTCAAGAGCCAGGCGCGGCACAGGGGCAAGCAGGGCTCTGACGCCGCGGAACAGCGGATCAACGAGAGGACCGGCGGCAAGTACGAGGACCAGGTCGACTCCGGCCAGCAGCACGTCGAGGGCTCGCTGGGCATGGACCGCGACCGCGACCGTCCCGAACCGCGGTAGCGCCTCCGACTCCGAGGCCGTCCGCGGAGGTTCGGACGCATCTCCCGCGGACGGCCTCCCACGTCCCGGCCGTGAGGCCTTGACCTTGACACTGACGTCAGGGTCGGACGATCTCCGCATGACCTCCCCGCCTCCACACACGCGCCCGCTTCCACATCAGAACCCGCAGACCGGGCGGCACAGCGCGCGGGCGACCCCGCGCACCGTGCTCGTCACCGGTGCCGGCACCGGGATCGGCCGCGCCACCGCGCATGCCTTCGCCGACGAGGGCGCACACGTCGTGGCGGTGGGCCGCCGCGAGGCGCCCCTCGTCGAGACCGCCGGCCATGCCCCGTCCCGCATCACTCCACTGATCGCCGACATCACGGCCGCCGACGGCCCCGGAACCGTCGTCCGTACGGCACTCGACCGGCACGGCCGCATCGACGTGCTGGTGAACAACGCCGGGATCATCGACGCCCGGTCGCTGCGCACCTACACGCGCGAGACCGTCGAGCCCCTGCTCGCCACGAACCTCCTCGCTCCCGTCCTGCTCACCCAGGCCGCGCTCCCGGCACTGGAGGAGAGCCACGGCGTCATCGTGAACGTGACGACGTCGGTGGGGCAGCGCGGCTGGCCCGGCAACTCCCTGTACGGCGCCGGGAAGGTGGCCCTGGAGGTGCTGACCCGCAGTTGGGCCGTGGAGCTCGCGCCCCTCGGGATCCGGGTCGCCGCGGTGGCCCCGGGCGCGATCGACACGCCCATCGGCGAACACGCCGGGCACACCCCCGAGCAGCAGGCCGCGATCAGGGCGTGGCAGCTCGGCCACACGCCGCTCGCGCGGGTCGGCCGCCCCGAGGAGGTGGCGTGGGCGATCGCCCGCCTCGCCTCGCCGCAGGCCTCGTTCATCACCGGCGTGATCCTGCCCGTGGACGGCGGCGCAGTCGTCACATGAGACTGACGCGCATGGCAGAACCTCGTGGGGCGGTACCTCGTACGCACAGGCCGGCAGCTCTCATGCGGATCGGTGAACTCGCCGAGGCGACCGGCACGTCACCGCGCGCCCTGCGCCACTACGAGCAGGCGGGCCTCATCGCCTCCGAACGGGCCGCGAACGGCTATCGCCTGTACGACGCCGGTGCCGCCGTGCGGGTCCGCAACATCCGGCAGCTGCTCGACGTGGGGCTGACGCTCGAGGACGCACGGGTGTTCCTGCCGTGCCTGGACGGTGACATCACGGCGGGGCCCGCCTCCGGGAAGGGGTTGCGGGTGGCCGCGGACCGTCTCGCGATGCTGGAGGCCCGTATCGCGGCGCAGACCGCGGTACGCGACCGGCTCGCGGAAGCCTTGCGCCGGGCCGGCGTCGGCACACCCGTACGACCGGTGGCCTGACGGCGGCTCAGCGGAACCGGGGCGCGGTAGCGCCCCCGATCCGCCCGGTCACCCGGGTGCCGGCGCCGTCCCCGTCACCGGGCGCGCCGGCGCCCCGGCATCACGACCCCAGTACCGACGTCAGGAACTCCCCCACCCACGCCAGCAGTTCCCGACCGACCAGCGGCTTGCCGCCCACCTTCGCGGTCTTCGGGCGCGGCACCAGCACCTGGTGGACCGCCGGTTTGATGACCGTCCCGGGGTAGAGCCGCTTGAGCCGCAGCTCCTGCGACTCGCGCAACTCCACCGGGGCGAAGCGGATGTTGTTGCCCTGCAGCACGATCTCGCCGACTCCGCACGCGCGCGCGAACATCCGCAGACCGGCGACGAGCAGCAGGTTCTCCACCGGCTCGGGCAGCTTGCCGTAGCGGTCGACGAGTTCCTCGCGGACGGCCTTGATGTCCTCCTCCGAGTTGGCGGAGGCGATGGCCCGGTACGCCTGGAGGCGCAGGCGTTCGCCCGGCGCGTAGTCGTGCGGGACGTGCGCGTCGACGGGCAGCTCGATCTTCACCTCGAGCGGCGGCTCCTCCTCGATCTCACCGGTCTCCAGCTGACGCCGGTAGTCCGCGACGGCCTCGCCGACCATCCGCACGTACAGGTCGAAGCCGACGCCCGCGATGTGACCGGACTGCTCGCCGCCGAGCAGGTTGCCCGCGCCGCGGATCTCCAGGTCCTTCATCGCCACGTACATACCGGCGCCCATCTCGGTGTGCTGGGCGATGGTCGCGAGCCGCTCGTGCGCGGTCTCCGTCAGCGGCTTCTCCGGCGGGTACAGGAAGTAGGCGTAGCCGCGCTCACGGCCGCGGCCCACCCGGCCGCGCAGCTGGTGGAGCTGACTGAGCCCGAAGTTGTCGCCGCGCTCCACGATCAGGGTGTTGGCGTTGGAGATGTCGATGCCGGACTCCACGATCGTCGTGGACACCAGCACGTCGAACTTCTTCTCCCAGAAGTCGACGACGACCTGTTCCAAGGCCTGTTCCGACATCTGGCCGTGGGCGGTGGCGATGCGCGCCTCGGGGACGATCTCGCGCAGCCGGGCCGCCGCGCGGTCGATCGACTCGACGCGGTTGTGGATGTAGAAGACCTGGCCCTCGCGCAGCAGCTCGCGGCGGATCGCGGCGCCGATCTGCTTCTCCTCGTAGGGGCCGACGAAGGTGAGCACCGGGTGGCGCTCCTCCGGCGGGGTGGTGATCGTCGACATCTCGCGGATGCCGGTGACCGCCATCTCCATGGTCCTGGGGATGGGGGTCGCGGACATCGTCAGCACGTCGACGTTGGCGCGGAGCTTCTTCAGCTGCTCCTTGTGCTCGACGCCGAAGCGCTGCTCCTCGTCGACGATGACCAGGCCCAGGTCCTTGAACTTCGTCTCGGACGAGAACAGGCGGTGGGTGCCGATGACGATGTCGACCGAGCCCTCGCGCAGGCCCTCCAGGACCGCCTTGGCCTCGGTGTCGGTCTGGAAGCGGGACAGCGCCTTCACATTGACCGGGAACTGTGCGTAGCGCTCGCTGAACGTCCCGAAGTGCTGCTGAACCAGCAGGGTGGTGGGCACCAGGACGGCCACCTGCTTGCCGTCCTGGACGGCCTTGAAGGCGGCGCGGACCGCGATCTCGGTCTTGCCGTAGCCGACGTCGCCGCAGATCAGGCGGTCCATCGGGACCGTCTTCTCCATGTCTTCCTTGACCTCGGCGATGGTGGTGAGCTGGTCGGGCGTCTCCGCGTAGGGGAAGGCGTCCTCCAGCTCGCGCTGCCAGGGGGTGTCCGCCCCGAAGGCGTGCCCGGGGGCGGCCATGCGCGCGCTGTACAGCTTGATGAGGTCGGCGGCGATCTCCTTGACGGCCTTCTTCGCGCGGGCCTTGGTCTTCGTCCAGTCGGCGCCGCCGAGGCGGTGCAGGGTGGGGGCCTCGCCGCCGACGTACTTGGTGATCTGCTCCAGCTGGTCGGTGGGGATGTAGAGGCGGTCGCCGGGCTGGCCGCGCTTGGCGGGGGCGTACTCGACGACCAGGTACTCGCGGGTGGCACCCTGCACGGTGCGCTGCACCATCTCGATGTAGCGGCCCACGCCGTGCTGCTCGTGGACGATGTAGTCGCCCGGCTCCAGGGTGAGCGGGTCGATGGTCTTGCGGCGGCGGGCGGGCATGCGGGCGCCCTCGCGGCCGGACGCCTTCTGGCCCGTCAGGTCCGTCTCGGTCAGGACGGCGAGTCCGAGGGCGGGGTCGACGAAGCCGTGGTCGATCGAGCCGCACGCCACGTGCACGACGGACGGGGAGATCTCGGCGAGGTCGGAGTCGAGGCGGGCCGCGATGCCCTCACCGCCCAGCACCTCGACCGTGCGGGCCGCGGGGCCGTGGCCTTCGGTGACGAACACGGCGCGCCAGCCGTCGGCGAGCCAGCCCTTGGTGTCGGCGAGGGCCTTGGCGGTGTCGCCGCGGTAGGTCTCCGGGGCGTGCATGCCCAGCTTGAGGGTGTCCCCGTCGGGCTCCTCGTCGGCGGCGAACGGCGAGACCGACCACCACATCATGTCCAGCTCGCGGGCCCGGTCCCGGACGTCCGCGATGGACCACAGGGAGGCCGCGCCGACGTCGATGGGAGCCTCGCCGCCGCTGGCGGTGGCCGCCCAGGAGGCCTGGAGGAACTCCTGCGAGGTGGCCACGAGGTCCGACGCGCGCGTGCGGACCCGCTCCGGGTCGCAGACGACGGCCATGGCGCCCTTGGGCAGCACGTCGAGCAGCAGTTCCATGTCGTCGACGAGGACGGGCGCGAGGGACTCCATGCCCTCGACGGCGATGCCCTCGGCGATCTTGCCGAGCAGTTCACCGAGCTCGGGGTGCTGTTCGGCCAGGGCGGCCGCGCGGGTGCGGACGTCCTCCGTGAGCAGCAGCTCGCGGCAGGGCGGCGCCCACAGGCCGTGCTCGGCCACCTCGAGGGAACGCTGGTCGGCGACCTTGAAGTAGCGGATCTCCTCGACGTCGTCGCCCCAGAACTCGACGCGCAGGGGGTGTTCCTCGGTGGGCGGGAACACGTCGAGGATGCCGCCGCGCACGGCGAACTCGCCGCGCTTCTCGACGAGCTCCACGCGCGCGTAGGCGGCGGCCGCGAGGGCGTCGACGACCTGCTCCAGGTCGGCGCTCCGTCCCGTCCGCAGGGAGACCGGTTCCAGGTCGCCGAGGCCCTTGACCTGCGGCTGGAGCACGGACCTGACGGGTGCGACGACGACCGACACGGGGCCGGTCTCGGGGTCGTCGGGGCGCGGGTGGGCCAGTCGGCGCAGCACGGCCAGGCGGCGGCCGACGGTGTCGCTGCGGGGGCTGAGCCGCTCGTGCGGGAGCGTCTCCCAGGACGGGTACTCCACGACCCCCTCGGGCGGCAGGAGGGAGCGCAGGGCCGCGGCCAGGTCCTCCGCCTCACGGCCCGTCGCCGTGACCGCCAGCACCGGGCGGCCGGTGTCCCGGGCCAGGGCGGCGACCGCGAAGGGCCGGGCGGCAGGGGGGCCGACCAGGTCGACGTGCATGCGGTTGCCGTCTGCGGCCGCCCTGATCGCTTCGGCGAGGGCGGCGTCCTTGACTACGGCGTCGAGCAGACCGTGCAGGCTCATTCGGGGCTTTTTCCGTCCAGGGAGGTGGGCAACACCACGGGCCCGACGCGCGCCGCGGGCCGGGGGGTCTCCAGCGTACGACGATGCGCGGCTCGGCGGCGGGGCTGTGGAAAACGCCCCCGGTGTGAGATGCCCGGCATTGCCCGGCAGGTCAGCACAGCACCCGGCGCCGGGAAGTCCAGGACTTCCCGGCGCCGGGTCCCCCGCAACCCCCGTGTGCGGTGGTTCTCGGCGACGGCCCGCTACTCCGTCGCGATGGCGTTGAGGACGTTCATCCGGCCCGCGCGGAACGCCGGGACCAGGGCCGCGAACAGGCCCACGAACGCCGAGCCGATGAAGACGCCGATGATCGTCGGCCAGGGGATGTCCAGGACCCCCAGGCCCTCCAGGGCGAGCAGCTGCTGCGCGGTGGCGCCCCAGCCCATGCCCAGTCCGAGGCCCAGCAGGGCGCCGAAGAGGGCGATGACGACGGACTCCATGCGGATCATGCGGCGCAGCTGGCGGCGGGAGAGGCCGATCGCCCGCATCAGGCCGATCTCCCTGGTGCGCTCCACCACCGACAGGGCCAGGGTGTTCACCACACCGAGGATGGCGACGATGATCGCCAGGGCCAGCAGGCCGTAGATCATGTTGAGCAGCTGGCCGATCTGGTCCTTCAGGGCGTCCTTGTAGTCGGTCTGGTCGCGCACGACGTACTGCGGGTAGTCGTGCAGCGCCGACTTCAGGGACTTGTAGGCGGCGTCCTGCTGCCCCTCCTTGGCGCTGGCGAAGACCAGCGAGTCCAGCGGCATCTTGTCGGCCGGGATGTACTTGGCCATCGTCGAGATGGACGTGTACATCGCGCCCGCGTCGATCACGACGTCGCTGCTGGTGATCGCCCGCACGGTCAGTTCGGCGGCGGAGCCGCCCTTGAAGGCGACCTTGACCTTGGACCCGAGGGTGATGCCGTGGTCCTCGGCGAACTTCTCGTGGACCGACATCGAGTCGGGCTTGTAGGCGTCGGGGAGCTTGCCGGCGACGGTCTCGGTGCGCAGGTCGGTCGCGTACGACGGGTCGGCCGCGGTGATCGACGTGTCCTTGAGCGTCTTGCCGTCGGGAGTGGTGAAGTCGGCACTGCCCTGCTTGTACTCGGTGACCCGCTCGACGTCCGGCGCCGACTTGGCGGCCTCGACGGCCTGCGGGGTGATCAGCTGACTGCGGTCGGACTGGATGATGAAGTCCGTGCCGACGGTCTTGTCGAGCTGGTCGGTGGCGGAGGCCACCATGGAGGAGCCGACCACGGACAGGCAGGCCACCAGGGCGAGGCCGATCATCAGGGCGGCGCCCGTCGCTCCGGTGCGGCGCGGGTTGCGCAGGGCGTTGCGCTCGGCCATGCGGCCCACGGGGCCGAACATGCGCAGCAGGACGGCGCCCAGGACGCGGACCACGGCGCCGGCGAGCAGCGGGCCGATGACGACGAAGCCGATCAGCGACAGCACCACACCGAGGCCGAGCCACATCGAGCCCTCCTTGGCCTTGTCGGCCGCGGCCGCGAGGTACAGGGCGAAGCCGCCGGTGCCGGTGAGGACGGTGCCGATCGCGGCCCGGATCCAGCCGGCCTTGGCGTCCGCGGGGGCTCCCGCGTCGCGCAGGGCGGCCATCGGGGAGATCTTGCCGGCGCGCCGGGCGGGCAGGTAGGCGGCCAGGACGGTGACGACCACGCCGAGGACGAGGCCGGCCACCGGGGTCGTCCAGGCCACGGTCAGGTCGTCGGTGGACAGTTCCATGCCCACCGTGCCCATGACCTTCATCAGGCCGACGGCGAGTCCGACGCCCGCGGCGACGCCGAGCACCGAGCCGACGACGCCGAGCAGCAGCGCCTCGGCCAGCACGGAGCGGTTGACCTGCTTGCGGGACGAGCCGATGGCCCGCATCAGGCCGATCTCGCGGGTGCGCTGGGCGACCAGCATGGAGAAGGTGTTGATGATCAGGAAGATGCCGACGAGGAAGGCGACCCCGGCGAAGCCGAGCATCGCGTACTTCATGACGTTCATGAAGCTCGCGACGTTCTTCTGGTTGGCTTCGGTGGTCTCCTTGGCCGTCTTCACCTGGAAGCCGGCGCCCAGTTCGGCCGTGACGTTCTTCTTCAGCCGTGCGTCGCTGACGCCGGCGGCCGCGGTGACGTTGACGTTGGTGTAGACGTCGCTCTCGCCGACCAGGGCCTGCTGGGCGGTCCTGGTGTCGAGGTAGAAGATCGCGGCACCGGGGTTGGTGACGGTGAAGTCGGCGATGCCGGAGACCTTCGCCTTGTGCGTGCCGACCGCGCTGATCACGCCGATCTCGTCACCGAGCTTCAGGTCGTGTTTGTCGGCGGTGTCGGCGTCGACCATGATCTGTTCGGGGCCCTTGGGCGCCGCACCGGAGGTGATCTTCATGGTGCGGGCGTCGGTGTCGTTCCAGTTGCCCACGATGGTCGGGGCGCCGCTGGAGGGCGACAGGTTGTCCTTGTCGCCGTCGACGACGGTCACGGAGGTGGAGAACACCGTGCCCTCGGCCGACTTCACGCCCTGCGCCTTGCGGACCTCGCCCAGCACGGAGGCCGGCATGACCGGCGGCTTGCCGTTGTCGGCGGTCGTCTCACCGGTGTCGGAGGCGCCCTTGGCGCTCACCGTCACGTCGGAGGAGGTGGCCGCGAAGAGCTTGTCGAACGTGGTCGACATGGTGTCCGTGAAGACGAGCGTGCCGCAGACGAAGGCGACCGACAGCAGGACGGCGATCGCGGAGAGCGCCATCCGCCCCTTGTGCGCGAAGAAGTTGCGCATCGAGGTCTTCAGGACGGTCATGATGTGCGCCCCCGGGCGTCGAAGTCCTTCATGCGGTCGAGCACGGCCTCCGCGGTCGGCTTGTACATCTCGTCGACGATGCGACCGTCGGCGAGGTACAGCACCCGGTCCGCGTAACTGGCCGCCACCGGGTCGTGGGTGACCATCACGATGGTCTGGCCCAGCTCGTCGACGGACCGGCGCAGGAAGCCCAGGACTTCGGCGCCGGCGCGGGAGTCGAGGTTTCCGGTCGGCTCGTCCCCGAAGATGATCTCGGGCCGGGCGGCGAGGGCCCGGGCCACGGCGACGCGCTGCTGCTGGCCGCCGGACAGCTGGGTGGGCCGGTGCTTGAGGCGTTCGGCGAGTCCGACCGTCTCCACGACCCGTGCCAGCCACTGCTTGTCCGGTTTGCGGCCCGCGATGTCCATGGGCAGCGTGATGTTCTCGATCGCGTTCAGCGTCGGCAGCAGGTTGAACGCCTGGAAGATGAATCCGATCCGGTCCCGGCGCAGCTGCGTGAGCTTCTTGTCCTTCAGACCGGTGATCTCGGTGTCGTCGAGGTAGATCTGGCCGCCCGTCACGGTGTCGAGGCCGGCCAGGCAGTGCATGAGGGTGGACTTGCCGGACCCCGAGGGGCCCATGATCGCGGTGAACTGGCCGCGTGCGATGTCCACGTCGACGTGATCGAGGGCGACGACACGGGTCTCACCGGACCCGTACGCCTTCACGACCTGCCGAGCCCGTGCGGCAACGGCCGTACGCCCTCCAGTACCCCCGTGCCTGGGAATGGTCACAGCCGAAGTCACGGTATGTCTCCTATATCGGTCAGCAGATGGTGAAGACGGTCGCCCGGTCGGCAGCCGTCGTGTGCGATGCCGGATCAGGAATCCGTCCGACGTGTGTCAGTCTCCCGGCGGGGAGGGGCCCCGCGCCCTGGTGTGCAGCGCAGTCTTTTCCTGTGGAAAACCCCACCCCCGCCGGTGTTCGCACCGCCCCCCGGCGGCGTAAAGCCAGGTTAAGGAAGGCATCCTCGCCCTCTCGTCCTCCGTCGGTACGAACCCACCGCAGGTCGTAGTACGGAGGTACCCCTAGGGGCACTCCACCGATGGGTGGAGACCGTCTCAGGGTTCGCTCCACCCGCCGGCCGACTCAGGCTCCACCCTCCCGTCGCGTCAGGGTCAAGTGGCAAGCTGTCCGCGGCAGGTAGGTGCAAGGGGCAGGCATACGACGGGACCCGTGGCGCGGGCGCGGCCGGGGCCGGAGGAGGCACCGGGGTGGGCACTACCCGTTCCACGGCACGCGAGGCCGCACGTTCCGCCACGGCCGGCCGGCGCGGAGCCGTCGTCGCGGCGCTGATGCTGTCGATGGCGCTGGCTGCCCTCGACGCGACCATCGTGTCGACCGCCGTTCCGCAGATCGTCGGGGACCTCGGCGGCTTCTCCGTCTTCTCCTGGCTGTTCTCCGGCTACCTGCTGGCCGTGACCGTCACGCTGCCGGTGTACGGCAAGCTCTCCGACACCTTCGGCCGCAAACCGGTTCTCATGGCGGGCTCGGTGCTGTTCCTGCTCGGGTCACTGCTGTGCGCGCTGGCCTGGAACATGGGGGCGCTCATCGCGTTCCGGGTCGTGCAGGGTCTGGGCGGCGGCGCGCTCCAGGGGACGGTGCAGACCCTCGCCGCGGACCTTTATCCGCTGAAGGACCGCCCCAGGATCCAGTCGAAGCTGTCCACGGTGTGGGCGGTGTCCGCGGTCGCCGGCCCGGGCCTCGGCGGAGTGCTCGCCGCGTACGCGGACTGGCGGTGGATCTTCCTGGTCAACCTGCCGATCGGCGCGGTCGCGTTGTGGCTGATCGTCCGTCACCTGCACGAGCCGGAGCGGGAAACCTCCGGGCACGCGCGCGTGGACTGGGCGGGCGCGCTCGCGGTGTTCGCCTGCGGCGGGGTGCTGCTCACGGCGCTGGTGCAGGGCGGGGTGGCGTGGCCGTGGCTGTCGGCGCCCTCCCTGGCGCTGTTCGGCGTGGGGCTCGCCCTGGTGGCGGTCGTGGTGCTGGTGGAGCGCCGGGCGGCGGACCCGATCATCCCGGGCTGGGTGTGGCGGCGCCGTACGATCGCCGCGGTCAACCTGGCCCTGGGCGCACTGGGTCTGCTGATGGTCGCGCCGTCGGTCTTCCTGCCCACGTACGCCCAGTCGGTGCTGGGGCTCGCGCCCGTGGCCGCCGGATTCGTGCTGTCCGTCTGGACGTTGAGCTGGCCGGTGTCTGCGGCTCTGAGCCAGCACGTGTACCGCAGGATCGGTTTCCGCAACACGGCGATGCTGGGCATCGGCACGGCCGCGCTGATCCTTTTCGCGTTCCCCTTCCTGCCCTACCCCGGGCAGGCGTGGCAGCCGACGCTGCTGATGCTGCTGCTCGGCGCCGCGCTGGGCCTGTTCCAGCTGCCGCTCATCGTCGGTGTGCAGTCGACGGTGGGATGGGCGGAGCGCGGCACCACGACGGCGTCCGTGCTGTTCTGCCGCCAGACCGGCCAGACGGTCGGCGCGGCGGTGTTCGGTGCCGTCGCCAACGGGGTGCTTGCCGCGCGGATCGGCGGCGCGGGGGACCTGGACTCGGTGACGCGGGCGCTCGACTCGGGCAGCGTGCCGGAGGCGACCCGGCGGGCCATCGCCGACGCGGTGCACTCGGTCTACCTGGGGGCGGCGTGCGCGGCGGCCCTGGCGTTCCTGGTGCTGCTGTTCCTCGCGCCCCGGAAATTCCCGGTCCTGAACGACTGAACATCCGTATCCTCGCACCCATGGTCACCCTGGAGCCCCTGCGGGCGGAGCACGCGGAGGCGCTGCTGGCCTTCGAGCGGGAGAACCGGGCCTACTTCGCCCGCACGGTGCCGGATCGCGGGGACGCCTTCTTCACGGAGGCGGGGTTCGCCGCGCGCCTTCAGGCACTCCTCGACGAGCAGCACGCGCGCGTGTGCCGCTTCCACGTGGTCCTCGCGGAGGACGGCGAGCTGATCGGCCGCGTGAACCTGATGGACCTGGCGGACGGCAGCGCCGAACTCGGCTACCGCGTCGGCCGCCGGGCCGCCGGCCGGGGCGTGGCGACGGCAGCGGTCGCACAGGTGTGCCGACTGGCCGCCACCGACTACGGCCTGACGTCCCTGACCGCGGTCACGACCCAGGACAACGCGGCGTCCATGAGGGTCCTGACCCGCAGCGGCTTCACCCGGCTGGAGAACACGACGGTGGGAGGACGGCCGGGGGTCCGCTACGAGCGCCGGCTCCTCGACGCCACCCCCGACGGCCCTTAGGGCCAAAACCGGAGTGCCCGCGTCCGTGGCGCTGATCCACCTCACCCGACACGCCACGACCTGCGGGAAGCACGAGTTAGCGCGGGTAACACCCGAGGTCGGGAAGGTAAGCGCATACCGACCGATCAGTTTGCCGAAACCCTCGCGCCGGACCCCTACTCCGAAGTAGCGTGCGTGGCTCCCGCCCCCCACCTCCCTGCGGCCCGCCGCACCGGAAACCACCCTCGCAAGGAGCACCGGGATGTCCTACGACCCGTCCCCGCCCCACCCGTTCCGACCACCCGATCCACCCGCGCCCTACGACCCGTACACGTACGACACCTACCCCTGGACACCGCAGGAGGTCTCCGAACCGGCAGCCCGGCGTCCCCAGCGGCACGCCGCGCTGGGGCACCACAGCGACCTGCGGGTCCTGCGCAGCGCCTACCGCTGGCAGCGGCGCGTGGCCACACTCACGGCCCTCGGCTACTTCGTCCTCTTCCTGATCCTGTCGGCGTTCGCGCCGTCGTTCATGACGAGCAGCGTCACCGACGGCCTGCCCACCGGACTGCTGCTCGCGCTCGTCCAGGTGCCCGTGACCTGGCTGGCGATCGCCCTGTACGAGCAGACGGCCCGCCGCCGCGTCGACCCGATCGCGGACCGGATCCGCGGGCTGGCCGAGCTGGACGCGAAGCGGGAGGGCGCCCGGTGACCACCGATTTCAGCGGCAACGCCCAGACGATGTCCCTGGTCGGCTTCTCCGCCGTCGCCACGGTCACGCTGCTGCTGTGCGTGATGACGGGCCCGGACCGGGACGACCTGGACGAGTTCTACACCGGCTACAGCTCCCTGTCGCCCATGCGCAACGGTCTCGCGATCGCCGGTGACTACATCTCCGCCGCGACCGTCCTCGGCACCGGCGGCGTCATCGCGCTGTTCGGCTACGACGGTGTCGTACTGGCGCTGAGCACGGCGCTGTCGCTGATGCTGATGATGTTCCTGCTCGCCGAACCGCTGCGCAACGCGGGCCGGTTCACCATGGGCGACGCGCTGACCCGCCGGATGCCGGGACGTGCCGTCCGCATCGCGGCCTGCGCGGTGACCCTGGCGGCGCTGCTGCCGCTGATGCTGGTGCAGTTGGCGGGGACCGGGCAGCTGATGGCGTTCATCCTCGGCTTCTCCGGCGAGTCCCTGCAGACCGGCTGCATCATCGGCGTGGGCGTACTGATGATCAGTTACGCGGCGATCGGTGGGATGAAGGGCACCGCCCTCATCCAGATCCTGAAGATCGTGATGCTGCTCGGCTCCGGCATGGTGGTCGCGGTGCTGATCCTGAACCGGTTCGACTGGGACCCGGGAGCGCTGTTCGGCGCGGCTGCCCAGAACAGCGGCGTGGGCTCGGCGTTCCTCTCCTCGGGCCTGCAGTTCTCCGGCGGCCCCAGCCCCGACCTGGACATGATCACCGCACAGCTGACGGTGGTCCTCGGCGGTGGCGTCCTGCCGCACGTCACCATGCGCATGTACACGGCCTCCAGCGCCCGGCAGGTGCGCCGCTCGATGTCCTGGGCGGTGTCGGGCGTGGCCCTGTTCGTGC
This sequence comes from Streptomyces sp. NPDC047880, assembly GCF_040706515.1. Taxonomy (NCBI): domain Bacteria; kingdom Bacillati; phylum Actinomycetota; class Actinomycetes; order Kitasatosporales; family Streptomycetaceae; genus Streptomyces; species Streptomyces sp. NPDC047880. The sequence continues at coordinate 118,462 of NZ_JBEZOK010000010.1, forward strand.
TCGTCATCACGGTCGTCGGCTTCGGAGCGACCGCGCTGGTCGGGCGGAAACTGATCGCGCAGGTCGACCCGCAGGGCAACACGGCGTATCTGCTGGGCTCGCAGGCGGCGTTCGGCGCGGACGTGTCGTCGGCGGAGACGTTCCTGTTCACGACCGTCACGACAGCGGTCTTCCTGACCCTGCTCGCCTCCGTCGCCGGCATGATCCTGGCCTGCGCCAACTCCCTGGCACACGACGTGTTCGCGGCCCGGGTGCAGGAGATGTCACCGCGCCGTGAGATGACCGTGGCGCGGCTGTCGGCCCTCGCCGTGGGCCTCCCCGCGGTCCTGCTGGCCACCCAGGTCCAGCACCGCAGCCTGCAACCGCTGGTGACGCTGTCCTTCTGCCTGGGCGCCTCGGCCATCGCTCCCGCGCTGGTCTACAGCCTGTTCTGGCGCCGCTACACGCGAACGGGCCTGCTCAGCACCCTCATCGGCGGCTCCCTGGCCGTCCTGCTGCTGATGCCGGGCACCAACCTGGTCTCCGGCTCCCCGGTCTCGGCCTTCCCCGAGGCCGACTTCAACTGGTTCCCGTTCACCACCACGGGCCTGCTTTCCATACCCCTGGGCTTCGCCTGCGGCTGGCTGGGCACGATCGCCTCCGGCCGGCGGAAGTCGGAGGAACAACGCCACCAGTACGAGGCGGTGGAGAGCTGGATCCTGGCGGGAGCGGCCCGCAGGGACCACTGACACGGACGGCACGGCGGCCGCCACGGCTCGCCGTGCCACCGGCTGACGGGCGGGCCCGGGCCGGGCGGCGACCCCGTGGTCGATGGTGGTGATGACGGCGGCGCGTCCCGCTGCCGCCGTTCAGCGCGGCCGACTGCGCGCGGCCCGGACCCGGTGGCGACGGCGGCGCGTCCCGCTGCGACGCTCACCGCGGTCGACGGCGCGCGGGCCGGACGGTGGCAACGGCGGCAGCACATCCCGCAGCGACTCGGACCGCCGTCCACAGCACGCGGCCCGGACGGTGGCAACGGCGGCAGCACATCCCGCAGCGACGCTCACCGCCGTCCACAACACGCCGCCCAAACCCGTAGCGACAGCGGCAGCACATCCCGCAGCGACTCGGACCGCCGTCCACAGCACGCGGCCCGGACGGTAGTGACGGCCGACGGGCCGACAAGGCACGGGCGGCATCGCCAACCGGCGGTCCGGAGAGGCGCCCGCCAGCCCCTCCGTTCGCCTCAAGCGGTCGTCGGCGTCACTCCGCCGCCACCCGGCCCGCCCAGGCCGTCAGGCTGCTGTGGACGTGGTCGATGTGGGCCAGGGCGTCGTCGCGTTGCCCGGCGTGTTCGCGCAGGAGCCGGTCGGTCTCCTCCTCGACGGTCTTCACGTGCTCGTGGGCCTGGGCGACCAGTTCCGCCGCATGGGCCCGGGCTTCCTCCTCCAGGTCGCGGGCGGAGTCCTCCGCGTCGGCGAAGGCCTGCTCGGCCTCGGCCAGCGCGTCCTGGGCGCCCGACACCACCTCCTCGTGGCGCGCGTCGAGCTCCGCCACCCGGGCGGCTTCCTCCCGTTCCGTCTCCGCCCACCGCTCGGCGCGCTCCCTGTCCTGCTCGGCCAGCATCCCGGAGGTGCGCTGCCGCATCTCCCGCAGCGCGGCCAGGGCCTCCCCCCGCTCCTCCTCCGCCTCGCGCCGGGCCGTGCCCCGGATCTCGTCGGCCTCGGCAGTGGCGGCGAGCAGCCGCTGCCGGGCCCGTTCGTCGGCGTCCGCGCGCAAGGCATCGGCGTGCGCTCGGGCGGACTCGCGCACCCCGGCCGCGGACGCCCGCGCCCCGTCGACGAGTTGCCGCGCCTCCCGGCACGCCCCTTCCCGTACGGCAGCGGCCTCCTCCTCACCGAGTGCGAAGAGCCGCAGTGCCCGTTCCCCGAGGCACTCGTAGTGCTGCGGGGCCAGCCGGGCCACGGCCTCGCGCAGCCGCCCCAGTTCCTCGTCCATCCGCCGGGCCAGCACCGTCAGCCGGGCCGCCCTCTCCCAGGCCGCGTCCCGGTCCGCGGAGAGGGCCTCGGCGTACTGGTCGACCTGCTCGGGACGGTAGCCGCGTCCCCGCACGGCCGTGAAACCGTGCGGGGACACCGTCGCGCCGCTCATCCGGACCCCTCTCCACCACAGAACGTGAAGTCGCGCTGAAAACGGGATGATTTCGCGCACATCTTGGTGGATCAGGCGGAAGTGTTCGTAACGCGACACTCCGCACACGGGTCACGGGCCCCTGGCGGGGTCGTACGCCGGTCAGCCCCAGCTGGTGCCCGCGGGCTCCTGGATGGTCGTGTTGATGCGGTTGAACATGTTGGTGACCGCGACGGTGAGGATCAGCGCGGAGAGCTCCTTCTCGTCGAAGTGGTCGGCCACCTCGTCCCACAGCGCGTCCGGCACCGACTCCCCCGAGAGGTCGGACAGCCTCGTCATCGCCTCGGTCAGTTTCAGCGCGGCGCGCTCGGCGTCCGAGAAGAAGGGCGCATGCCGCCATGCCGCGACGGCCGCGATGCGCTCCTCACTCGCCCCGCCCTTGCGGAGATTGGCGACGTGACCGTGCACGCACGCCCCGCAGCCGTTGATCTGACTGGCGCGCAGCCCGACGATCTCCGCCACGTCCTGCGCCAGGCCGCCCTCCCCGATCGCCTGAAAGAGGGTGCCGATGCCCTTCATCGCGCCGGACAGGACAAACGCCGGGTTCGTCATCCGTGCCTGCATGATCTCTGCCTCCTGGGTCCGCGGTGCGTCGCTGTCACTGCACTGACGGAACGGCGGGGAGAGATGTGACAGCCCGGCGAGGAGATTTTTCACCGCGGACACGAAAGAGCCGGGCCCGGTCGCGCGAGCGACCGGACCCGGCTCCTTTGCGGCACGTCGGCGGCACCGCCTCAGCGGCGGCGCGTCACAGCAGCCCGTCCCACATCTGCTCCAGCAGGACCGACCACCAGCTCTCCGGCGACCCCAGCGCCGCCGGGTCGAGCGCGGCGAGCTGGGCCTGGAAGTCGACGGTCCAGCGGCCCGCCTGCTCCTGGTTCAGCCCGAACCGCAGTCGCCACATCCGCCCCAGCAGGGCGAGGCAGCGTGCGAACTCCGGGAGCCCGGTGTTCACGAACTGCGGCGGCACCGGCGCCCCGCCCGGCCCGGCCTCCACCGGCACGGCCACGATGTTCGCCGTGCCGTACTGCACGCAGATCGCCTTGCCGAAGTCGCTGCCCATCACCAGATAGGAACCCGCGTCCGAGGCCGGCTGCACACCGCGCTCGGCCGCCAGCTCCGCCAGCGTCGGAACGGGCCGCCCCGGCTGGGCCTGCGCCCAGAAGAACGGGCCCATGTCCATCGGCAGTCCGGCCGCCACCAGCGTGTGCGCCACGATCGGCGGCACACCCTGCCGCGACACGGCGGCCTGCTCGAACCGGAACACCCCCGGCCCGAACGCGGCCCCCAGCTCCTGCCCGATGGCCTCGGGCGGGATCGGCGGCGCCATCTGCACCGGCGGCAGCGGAGCGCGCACCGGCGCCGGGCGCGCCGGGCCGTCCGCCACCTGGTGCAACTCCCCCTGGTGGGCCAGCAGCTGCTGCATGCCCTGCTGCCGGCTCGCGTGGTCCGTACCGTACGGCGCGATGCTCGTGATCCGCGCCTGCGGCCACTGCTCCCGGATCATCCGCGCGCAGTACGCACCCGGCAGCTCGCACGACTCCAGCTCGGTGTGCAGCTCCAGCACCTGGTCCGGGGGCACGTTCATGGCCCGCAGCTCGTGGAAGATCTGCCACTCCGGGTGCGGCGTGCCCGGCGCCGAACGCCGGATCAGCTGCTGCTCGGAACCGTCCTGCGCGCGGTAGCGCAGCACGGCCTGGTAGCCGGGGCCGACGGTCGGCTGCCCGGTGGGCTGCTGCGGATAGCCGTACGCGGGAGGCTGCCCGGGGCCGGGCGGCGGCACCGCACCGGGGGGCATGGCACCCGGCGGCACACCGGGAGGCACCGCTCCCGGCATCCCGGGCGGCATCGGCTGCGCACCGGGCGTGCCAGGGGTGCCCGGTGCAGCACCCGGGGCGGCGGGTGGTGCGCCCGGGGCCTGCGGCGGCGGAGGCACGCCGGGTCCGCCCGCCGGGGGCGCGGCCAGCACGGTCTCCGCGTGGTGCACGGGCCCAGGACCGCCGGGAGCACCCGGGGCACCAGGAGCACCTGGGGCACCCGGAGGCCGCGGACCGCCCGGCGCACCGGGCGCGTCGGGAGCACCCGGGCTCGGCGCACCCTGGGGCGCACCCGGAGGACCCGGCGGCTGCGGGGCGCCCGGGCCCATGCGACCGGGATCGGCAAGCATCGTGGCGGCGTGGTGGACTCCGTCGGGCGGCGTACCACCCGGGGCGCCCGGAGGCTGCGGCGCGCCCGGAGGGCCGGGCGGATTCGGCGCACCCGGAGTACCGGGAGCACCCGGGCCCGCCTGCGGGGCACCCGGAGTGCCCGGAGCCCCCGGCGGCGGCAGCGGCGCGCCCGCACCCGTGCCTGAAGGGTCCCCGGCCCCGCCCGGACCGTCCGGCCCGAGCGCCGACACCATCTGCGTGGGCACGTACCCACCCGCGGGAGTACCCGGCGCTCCGGGCCCCGACGGCGGGGGCGTACCGCCCCGCTGGGCGCCGGGCGTCCCCGGGGCGCCCGGCGGAGGCGGCGTGGAGGGGCCCGTCCCCCGGCGCCCGGACGGCGGAGCCGCCTTGCTGGTCGCGGCGTCGGCGATGTCCCCGGCATGCTGAGCGGCCCCCGGCCCGGCCGGCTGCTGCGGCGCGGCGGCCGGCGGCGGCGTGCTGCCCGGCGGCTGCGGATAGCCGTACGGCTGGCCCCCGGGCACGGGCGGCGGTGTACCGCCCTGCGGCACACCACCGGGCGGCGTCCCCGGCACGGGCGGAGCGCCCGCCGGACCCGCCGGGCGCCCCTGACCGGGGCCGCCAGGCGCGGGCACCGACCCCGGGCCCTGCGCGTTCGGGTCGTCCACCGCCGGCGACAGCGCCGTCGGCGGAAGCTGGCTGCCGCCCGACATCAGCGTCGTCTTGGCCTCGGGCATCGTCGAAGGCGGCGGAGTGTCGCCGTCGTCCTCGCTCAGCGGCGGCGCGAAGACCGTCGCCGGCAGCGGCACGGAACGGTCCTCGCCCGCGTCCGCGGTGGTGTCCGTACCGGCCCAGGGCGTCGCCCCCTCCGGCACACCCGGCGCCGCCGGAGACCCGGAAGCACCCGCGTCGGCCCCGGAGTCACCCCCGGCCACCGGCCACGACGCACCACCGTCCGACGCCACGGGCGCCCCCTGTGCGGGAGTCGCCCCGCCACCGGCCGAGACCCCGCCGACCACCGAACCGGAACCAGCACCGGCATCAGCACCAGCAGCAGGGCCGGAAGAGCCCTCGGCAGAAGCCGCCTGAGCCCCGGCCCCCGCACCCCGCCGGTCCGGAATCCCCAGCTTGTCCGCCGCGTCCTGCAACCACTCCGGCGGAGTCAGCAGGAACGACGTCTGATTCAGATCCACCCGTGCAGCGGGCGCCGCCGCTGCCGGCTCGTCCACCGCGTCCGGACGGCCGTACTCCTCCTCGTACCGGCGAATCACCTCGCCCACCGGCAACCCGGGCCACAGCGTCGCCTCGCCGCTGTCCCGCGCGATCACCAGCCGCTGCGCACCACCGTCCGACCGCGGCCCGTCCGCCCGGTCCTCGGCCCACACCACGAACCCGAGATCGAACTCCCGCACCCGCACCTCACGATGCTGGTACGACGGCACATCCCCGTTGATCCACTCTTCCGCGCGCTCCTGCGCCTGCGCGAAGGTCACCATCGCTGACGTCACTCCCCCACGGCCGAGGACGACACCGCACCCACCGGCACCACACGCGCGAACCCGCCGTCCACCATCAGGTTCGCCACCGTCTCCAACTCCGGCGGATTGCCCGCCAACCGCGACAGGAAGACGTCGAAGTCCTCACCGCACGGCAGCAGCAACCGCTCCACCCGCTCCGCCGGCGGCACCGAGGGATCCACGTCCCGCGCGTCGTCGTACGCGCAGAACCACACCGAGCCGATCCGCTCGCCCTTCACCTTCACGGCCAGCAACCCGCCCTGGACGAACGCGATCCCCAGATAGTCCTTGGTCAGATGGTCACGCAGACACTTGTTGACGTAGACGAGGTCGTTGACCGCCGCCTCGTCCCGCACCGTGAAGAACGGCTGATCGACCAGCAGCCCCAGCTCCGCGTCCAACGCGGCACCCACCGGCGCACAACCGCCCGCCGCCTTCAGGAACGACCGGTACGCACCCGGCAGCCGGTAGCCGAGGTCCTCCTCGACACCCTGCACCTGCGACTCGGTGACCGCGACCCCCGACTTCGGCAGCCCGAAGTGCGCCGGACGGGTCTCCTGCAGCGGCCGCGTGCCCCGCTTGGCATGGTCCACGCCCGACGTCGCCACACCCCCGTGATGCCGCAGCAGCGCCTTCACCTCGACCGGGACCAGCTCCAGCCGCCGCGTGCCCACCACGTGGTGCCACGTCCAGCCGTGCGGCGTCGCCACCGCCGGCACCGTGTCCCACAACTCGTGCCCGGACGCCGACAACGCCGTGTTCGCCGACACGTAGTCCGTCAGCCGCAACTCGTCGACACCGAAACCCTCCGGCGGCTCCGCGATCTCCGCGGCCGCCCGGGCGTACGCCGAGAAGTCGGGGTAACCACGCTCGTCGACCCGTACCCCTCTCGGGTGACGGGCCGCCCGCACCGGATCCGGGAAATGCACGACCTGCCCGGCGTAGGCCGCGTTCGGCGGCGCGGCTTGCTGCCCGAGCCGACCTGTCGTCATGGCGGTTGCCCCCTGCGGCACTCTGTACGACCCGTATTGACCACCCTTGGCGCACTACGAACCGTATCGACTGTCACGTCTGTTTCGACTTCACTGCACTTCACCGCACGCGCCGACCTGAAGGATCCCCCTCCGGTTCACGGCATCGATCTCCGAACGGATCACCGCATCGCCCGCGGTGCCGACAGCCTATGCGGTGCGACGACACCGGTCACCGGCACCGGCCGGCACCCCCTCCGCTTCCGTGACCAGCCGTCACCCCACCGTGACAACACAACCCGCTACGGGCGTGTCGCATCGCCCCAGCTTCCGCAGCAGCCACGGCATTTGGCAGTCTGTGACCCCGGGGGGATGCACGGAGGGGAAGACGATCATGAACGCGACGCAGACGGGACCACACACCGGCAGGCCCGCCGACCCACGAAACGGCGACCCCCGAGGCGGCAGCCGCGACACCGGCCCCGCGGCCGGCCACCCGCACAGCGACCCGCGCATCGGCGACCCCCGCAGCAGGGACCCGCACCACGCAGACCCCCGCAACGGCGACCCCCGCATCGGCTGGAGCACCACCGAAACCGCCCACGCCCCCACCCTCCTGCACCGCCGCGACGGCATCCTCCCCACCATCGCCGCCGCCCTCTCCGTCCGCGGCACCACCCTCACCGGCACCGCAGCCCGCGGCGACACACCCCCCGCCCTGCACCCCCTCGTCCAGGACTTCCTCGACACCCTCACCAGCACCCAGCGCGACCGCTACACCGGCCGCTGCGCCGAAACGATCCTCATCTCCCGGCACATCGCCGCCGCGGACACCGCACGCAGCAAACGCGCCGCACGCAAACCCATGACCAACGGCGAAGCACGCAAAGCCCTCAAACAGGCCAAACTCACCGCCCGACGCATCCGCGAGGACGGCGACCCCCTCCACGGCAGCTTCGCCGCCCCCTGCCGCGCCTGCACCGCGCTCAGCTCCCACTTCGGCGTCCGCATAGTCGACCCGGCGTCCCAGAACACCTGACGCCTCCCCCCACCCCCACACCGCACAGCCGGACACCCGGCGTGCGCCCGCGCACACCCGCCGCCACCCCATGACCTCGACGAGACGAAGGGCAGATGCACACCGACCGCACCTCAACCACCCGCTTCGCCGTACCCGTCGACGCCGCCCTGCGCGCCGCCGGCTGGCAACCCGGACGCTGGGACATCAAACAAGCCGAGATCTGGGCCGACGCCCTGCGCGACCACACCTCCCCCGCGGGACACCGCCACACCGTCTTCCCCGCGGCCGTCGAGGCCTGGGCCGAATTCGGCGGACTCCACATCACACCCACGGGCCCCGGCCGCCAGGTCGCCCCCGCCACCCTCCACCTCGACCCGCTCCACGGCCTCCACATGGCCCGCACCCTCGGCGACCTCGGCCGCGCCCTCGGCACCGACGTCTGCCCCCTCGGCGCCGAGACCGACAGCCAGGCCCTCCTCGCCATCGACACCGACGGCCGCGTCTACACCCTCGACCACACCGGCGACTGGTACCTCGGCCACGACATCGACCAGGCCCTCGCCACCCTCATCGCCGGCACCGCCCCCCTCCGCCTCACCGCCGGCTGACCACCGGCCGGCCACGCCCGACCACCGGCCGGGCGTGGCCGGTCAGCGGCCCGTCACCGGCCGGTCAGCGGGCGGCGACCGGCCCCGAAGGGGCTACGACGCCGGAATCACCGCCGACACCCGGAAACCCCCCGCATCCGTCGGCCCCGACACGAACACCCCGCCCAGCGCCGACACCCGCTCCCTCATCCCCACCAGCCCGTTCCCCCCGGACGGCAACCGCGCCGACGACGCCGCCTCCTCAGGCGGCTCGTTCTCCACCTGCATCGCGATCTCCGACACCCGATGCGCCAACCGCACATACGTCTTCGCCCCGGCCGCGTGCTTGTGGACGTTCGTCAACGCCTCCTGCACCACCCGGTACGCCGTCTGCTCCACCAACGGCGCATACGACCGCACATCCCCCTCCACCGACAGCGCCACCACCATCCCCGCCGCAGCCGACTGCCCCACCAGTTCCTCGATCTCCGCCAGACACGGCCCCTCGTCATCCGCCGCCCGCGAAGCAGCCGCAGCGGCCGCCACCCCCACCGCCGCCAACGGCACCGACGCAGATGCCGACACCGAGGCCGATACCGATGCCGGCGCGGACGGCTCACGCGACGGGCCGTCCCCACCACTGCGCAGCACCCCGAGCATCTCCCTCAGCTCCGTCAGCGCCTGCCGCCCCATGTCCCCCACCAACGCGGCATTCTTGACGGCCTTCTCCGGATCCTTCCGGGCCACCGCCTGCAACGCCGCGGCATGCACCACCATCAGGCTCACCCGATGCGCGACCACGTCGTGCATCTCCCGCGCGATCCGCGTCCGCTCCTCGTTCCGGGCCCACTCGGCCCGCTCCTCCGCCCGCTCCGCCAGCAACTGAAGCTCCCGCTCCAGACTGTCCGCCCGCTCCCGCAGACTCTCCATCAACCGCCGCCGCGCCCCCACGTACAGTCCCAGCAGCACCGGCGGCGCCGTGAAGCCCAGCGACATCGTGATCGCAGCGAAGGGGACGAACCAGTCCCCTATCTCCAGATCCCCCCGCGACATGTCCTGCTGCGTCTTCACGAACGTCACGATCAGCGTCCCGACCAGCGACATCCCCGCCAGCGAGCCGATGATCCGCCGGGGCAGCTCGGCCGCGGCCAGCGTGTACAGGCCGACGATGCCCATCAGGAAGCCCATCTCGGCGGGCGTGATGGCGATCGACACCAGCACCACGGCGATCGGCCACCGCCGCCGCACGAGCAGCACCGAACCGGCCAGCAACCCGAAGACGACCCCCGCGGCCACCGGGATCCCGGCATCCCGCGCGAACGGGATCCCCTCCAGCGCGCACTCCAGCGCGGACACCACGGCCAGGCTCACATCGAGCACGGCGCTGCGCCGCCTGGCCCACCACCACGGCCCTCCCCGGGCCGTCACATGGTCTTCCCCCGTCGCGGTCATGGCTCCCAGCCTACGGGCGGCCCCCGCCGGTTTTCCGTCGCATTTCCCGGACTGGCCTACACCACACTCCGTGACCGTTCGGCCGCGATACCACCCGATATCCCTCGAACTGCTGAATCGCACACCGTTCGACCCCGGAGGCCTCCATTCCGCCCGGACGGTATGCGTATGACACATGCACCCGGCAAGTACGCCGACTTCGAGGGGCTGCGGGAGAGGGCGGTGGCACTGCGGCGCGCAGGACTGAGCCGTCGCCAGATCCGCGACCGGCTTCACGTCGACAACAACGACATCCTCAACCGCCTGCTGGAAGGCGAACCACCACCGGCCTGGACCAAGCGCCCGAACGCGAAGGACGACCTGAGGGAGAGGGCGAGGGAACTCCGCCTCCAGGGCTGGACGTACGACCAGATCCAGGTGGAGCTGGGGTGCTCGAAGAGCTCGATCTCACTGTGGGTCCGGGATCTGCCGAAGCCGGAGCGCCTCGACCCGACACAGCAGGCGAAACTGGCAGCGCAACGGAGGTGGGAGCACGAGCTGGCGGTACGCGACGAGGAACGCCAGCAGACCAAGGAGGCCGCCAGGCGAGCGATCGGCGAACTCTCCCAACGGGAGCTGTTCGTTCTCGGAGTCGGCTTGTACTGGGCCGAGGGCGCCAAGGACAAGCCGCACGCCCGACGGGAACGGGTCATTTTCGTCAACAACGACCCCGACATGATCCGCGTGTTCCTCGCCTGGCTCGACCTGCTCGAGGTCGAGAGGACCCACATCACGTACCGCGTGATGATTCACGAGTCGGCCGATGTTGAAGCAGCCGAGAAATACTGGGCGGAAATCACCCAGACCGACCGCACCTCATTCGGCCGGACGACACTGAAGCGGCACAACCCGAAGACAGTGCGCAAGAACACCGGTGATGACTACCGAGGATGCCTTGCACTCACCGTGCGACGGAGCGCGGAGCTGTACCGTCGCATCGAAGGCTGGTGGTGCGGCATAGTAGGGGCTGCCACCGCGTCCGAACTACCAAATCGGACTTAGCGGCAATCCCGGGTCGTCTAAGGGCAAGACGTCAGATTTTGGTTCTGATCATGGGGGTTCGAGTCCTCCCCCGGGAGCACATGATGGGTTCGGGTCCTGACTGGTGATGGATCGGTCGGACCCCACACCCCCACCCCCCACAAAACCCCCCGGTATCCTGCGGATGTCACCCCACCCCATCCACAGCCGAAGGGCATCCCGTGAGCGCCAACCGCCCGGCAGCCGTCGTCGTTCTCGCAGCGGGTGAGGGCACCCGTATGAAGTCGGCCACACCCAAGGTCCTGCACGAGCTCTGCGGCCGCAGTCTCGTGGGGCACGTCCTCGCCTCCGCCGGCGAGCTGCAGCCCGAGCATCTGGTCGTCGTGGTCGGCCACGCCCGTGAGAAGGTCACCGCGCATCTCGGTGAGATCGCCCCGGACGTCCGTACCGCCGTGCAGGCGGAGCAGAACGGCACCGGGCACGCCGTGCGGATGGGCCTGGAGGAGCTGGGCGGGTCCGTGGACGGGACCGTCGTGGTCGTGTGCGGGGACACGCCCCTGCTGACCGGGGCGACCCTGCGGGCGCTCGCCGAGACGCACTCCGCCGACGGCAACGCGGTCACCGTGCTGACCGCCGAGGTGCCGGACGCGACGGGGTACGGGCGGATCGTCCGCGACGACGCCACGGGTGCCGTCACGGCCATCGTCGAGCACAAGGACGCGACGGACGCCCAGCGGTCGATCCGTGAGATCAACTCGGGTGTGTTCGCGTTCGACGGTCAGCTGCTGGCGGACGCGCTGAAGAAGGTGCGGACGGACAACAGCCAGGGCGAGGAGTACCTGACGGATGTGCTCGGGATCCTGCGTGAGGCGGGGCACCGGGTGGGGGCGTCGGTGGCCGGCGACCACCGTGAGATCGCCGGGATCAACAACCGTGTGCAGCTGTCGGAGGCGCGGCGGATCCTGAACGACCGGTTGCTGACCGAGGCGATGCTGGCGGGTGTGACCGTGATCGATCCGGCTACGACCTGGGTCGACGTCACCGTGACCTTCGAGCAGGACGTCGTCGTGCACCCGGGCACGCAGCTGCACGGCGCGACGCATCTGGCCGGGGGTGCGGAGGTCGGGCCCAACTCGCGGCTGACCGACACCCGGGTGGGTGCGGGTGCGCGGGTGGACAACACCGTGGCGGCGGGTGCCGAGGTGGGCGCGGAGGCGACGGTGGGTCCGTTCGCGTATCTGCGGCCGGGGACGCGGCTGGGTGCGAAGGGCAAGATCGGGACGTACGTGGAGACGAAGAACGCGTCGATCGGGGAGGGGACGAAGGTGCCTCACCTGTCGTACGTGGGGGACGCGACGATCGGTGACCAGACGAACATCGGTGCCGCGAGCGTCTTCGTGAACTACGACGGGCAGGAGAAGCACCACACCACCATCGGTTCGCATTGCCGTACGGGCTCGGACAACATGTTTGTGGCGCCTGTCACGGTGGGGGACGGTGCGTACACCGCTGCGGGATCCGTGATCACGAAGGATGTGCCGGCGGGTTCGTTGGCCGTGGCCCGTGGTCAGCAGCGGAATATCGAGGGTTGGGTGGCTCGCAAGCGTCCGGGGAGCGCGGCCGCGAAGGCGGCGGAGGCGGCTTCCCGGGAGTCGGCCGGCGAGGGCTGACCGGAAACCGATGCCTCAAACACGGCGTACGGTGATAAGTGCACAACCCGCACCCCCACCAGCTGAGACGGCCTCCGGCAAGTCGGCTGCGAGGTCTCTCGCCACCCAGCTGCGACACCTCTGAGGAGACAGTGCTGTGACCGGGATCAAGACGACCGGCGAGAAGAAGTTGATGTTCTTCTCCGGCCGCGCCCACCCCGAGCTTGCCGAGGAGGTCGCCCAGCAGTTGGGTGTCGGGGTCGTCCCGACGAAGGCCTTCGACTTCGCGAACGGCGAGATCTATGTGCGTTATCAGGAGTCGGCGCGTGGTGCCGACTGCTTCCTGATCCAGAGCCACACGGCTCCGATCAACAAGTGGATCATGGAGCAGTTGATCATGATCGACGCGCTGAAGCGTGCGTCGGCCCGCTCCATCACGGTCATCGTGCCGTTCTACGGTTACGCGCGGCAGGACAAGAAGCACCGTGGCCGTGAACCGATTTCGGCGCGTCTGATCGCGGACATGATGAAGACCGCGGGTGCGGACCGGATCCTGACCGTGGATCTGCACACGGATCAGATCCAGGGCTTCTTCGACGGTCCGGTGGACCACCTGTTCGCGCTGCCGCTGCTGGCGGACTACGTGGGCCGGAAGGTGGACCGGGAGAAGCTGACGGTGGTGTCTCCGGACGCGGGCCGTGTGCGGGTGGCGGACCGCTGGTGCGACCGTCTGGGTGCGCCGCTGGCGATCGTGCACAAGCGGCGTGACAAGGACGTCGCGAACCAGGTCACCGTCCACGAGGTCGTGGGTGAGGTGGAGGGTCGCGTGTGTGTCCTGGTGGACGACATGATCGACACCGGTGGGACGATCTGTGCCGCGGCGGACGCGCTGTTCGCGCACGGTGCGGAGGACGTGATCGTGACGGCGACGCACGGTGTGCTGTCGGGTCCGGCCGCGGACCGGCTGAAGAACTCGCGGGTGAGTGAGTTCGTGTTCACGAACACGCTGCCGACGCCGTCGGAGCTGAGCGCTGATCTGGACAAGATCTCGGTGCTGTCGATCGCGCCGACGATCGCGAGTGCGGTGCGTGAGGTGTTCGAGGACGGTTCGGTGACGAGCCTGTTCGACGAGCAGTAGGCCCCCGCGTGGTGCCGGCGTAGATCCTTTTGGGTGCGGCCTCCCTGTCCGAGTAGACTGCTGCAGTTGCTCGGCGAGGGAGGCCGTTCCCGTTGTGTTTGCGGGATGCGGTGGTCCGTTATCGACGCGCTCTTCGTAGCAGGCCGTTCGTGGCCGGGTGACCACGTCCGTTTCTGACTATGAGGAGTGATCATGTCCGAGGTGAAGATCGCCGCCGAGACGCGCACCGAGTTCGGCAAGGGTGCCGCGCGCCGTATCCGTCGTGAGGACAAGGTTCCCGGCGTGCTCTACGGGCACGGTTCGGACCCGCTGCACCTGACCCTTCCGGGTCACGCGCTGCTGATGGCGCTGCGTACGCCGAACGTCCTGATCGCGCTGGACATCGACGGCAAGACGAACGAGCTGGCGATCCCGAAGTCCGTGCAGCGTGACCCGCTGAAGGGCTTCCTGGAGCACGTGGACCTGCTGCTGGTCAAGCGCGGCGAGAAGGTCACGGTCGAGATCCCGGTGCAGACCGAGGGTGAGCTGGCCCCGGGTGGCTACCTGCTGGAGCACGTGCTGAACGCGCTGCCGGTGGAGGCCGAGGCGACCCACATCCCGGAGTCGGTGACGGTGTCCGTCGAGGGACTGGAGGCCGGTGCCTCGATCCTCGCGAAGGACATCGAGCTGCCCAAGGGCACGACGCTGGCCGTCGATGAGGACGCTGTCGTCCTGCAGGTGCTGGCCGCGCAGGCCGAGGAGGCCCCGGAGGGCGAGGAGGCCGCTGAGGAAGAGGCCGCCGAGGCCTGATCCTCTGCGTCGTCGTTTCGTCGGCCGCTGTTCCCGTGCGGGGCAGCGGCCGACGCGTATGAAGGAGACATGGACGTGACGACCGATGCGGCCGCTCCGTGGCTGATCGTGGGGCTGGGCAATCCGGGGCCGGAGTATGCGGGGAACCGGCACAACGTGGGTTTCATGGTGGCCGATCTGCTGGCGGACCGGGTCGGGGGGAGGTTCAAGCGGGCCGGGCGGGCGCAGGCGCAGGTCGTGGAGGGCCGGATCGGGCCGCCGGGGCCGTTGAACCGGCGGGTGATTCTGGCGAAGCCGATGTCGTACATGAACCTGTCGGGCGGGCCGGTGAACGCGCTGCGGGACTTCTACAAGGTGCCGGTGGGTCATGTGGTGGCGGTGCATGACGAGTTGGACATCGACTACGGGGTGCTGCGGCTGAAGCTGGGTGGCGGGGACAACGGGCACAACGGGCTGAAGTCGATGACGAAGGCGTTCGGTGCGGAGTATCACCGGGTGCGGTTCGGGATCGGGCGGCCGCCGGGTCGGATGCCGGTGGCGGATTTCGTGCTGAAGGATTTCTCGTCGTCGGAGCGCAAGGAGCTGGACTACTTCGTGGACCGGGCGGCGGATGCGGTGGAGTGTCTGGTGATCGAGGGGCTGGAGCGGGCGCAAAGCACGTACAACTCCTGACTTGTCACCCGTCGAGGTTGACGGGCCGTTCAGGCATGGCCAATGATCCCGGCCATGCCTGCCATTGCCGCCTCTTCGTCCCAGGCTTCGACCGCCGTGCTGCGGTTCGGGCGGTTCGCGGCGATGGGTTCGGTCGCGGTGCTGATCCTGATCGCGGGTGTGTGGGCGTCGTGGGGTACGGCGCAGCACGTGATGCTGACGAAGGGCCGGGAGCAGGGCACGGTCGATGTGTCGCGGTGTGGGCCCGCGGTGTGCTGGGGCCGGTACACGCCGTTGTCGGCGGGTTCGCAGCCGCGGGCGCGGGTGGTGCTGGAGAAGTCGGTCGCGGTGGAGCGGGGCCGGACGTACACGGTGGTCGTGAAGCCCGGTGGTGATGACGCGGTGCGTTCGGGTCCGGCGGGGGTGCTGTACGCGTGGGTTCCGCTCGGTGGTGCGTTGTTGCTGGCGTCGGTCGTGGTGGCGGGTGGTCTGCTGCGGACGCGGCTCGCGTGGGTGATGGGGTTGTCGGGGGTGGCTTTGCTGACGGCGGCTTTCGTTGCCGTGTGAGGGCTGGGTCGTTGTTTCCCGTGTGCCGGTGCGAGTGTTGTGTGTTCGTGATTGACGTGCGGCCGGGCGAGGCCGGAAGCTGAGCCGCCCCCTCCACATCTTCCTGTCACTTCTCGAAGATGGACTACCTCTGATGCGACCCCTCTCCCGCTTCGGCGCTGTCTGCGCTGCCGCTTCCTCGGTTCTCCTGTTCGCTCCGGCCGCCCACGCCACTCCCCCGGGCGACAACGGCACGGTGAAGATCCATGACGCCTCGACGGGTGAGGAGCTGCGGCGCAATGAGCCGCACGTGTGCGCCTTCTACCTGGATGCCTTCGGTTTCGACGGGGGGCAGAAGGTGGACTGGCACATCGATGCGATCCCTCCGAGTGAGAACAAGGGGGAGACGGTGGAGTCCGGTGCGCTGGTGCTGGACGCCGAGGGTCACGGCCGGACCGGGGATCTGACGC
Source organism: Streptomyces sp. NPDC047880 (assembly GCF_040706515.1). Taxonomy (NCBI): domain Bacteria; kingdom Bacillati; phylum Actinomycetota; class Actinomycetes; order Kitasatosporales; family Streptomycetaceae; genus Streptomyces; species Streptomyces sp. NPDC047880. Next base: position 134,607 of record NZ_JBEZOK010000010.1, read on the forward strand.
TGCCCGACGGGCATTACAAGCTGTTCTGGACGTTCGAGGGTGAGAAGGGGTCCGCCAAGCACAAGGTGTTCTGGTCGGAGTGCGAGGACGAGCAGGAGCCGGGTGGTTCGACGCCGTCGGCTTCGGCGTCGCCGTCGTCGGGTGCGTCCGGTGAGCCGTCGGGTGAGCCGGGTGCGTCGGCGTCGCCGAGTGCGTCGGCCGGCGGTGGGGTGCCTGCTTCTTCGGCGCCGTCCTCGTCCCCGTCGGCGCAGGGTGGCGGTGAGGGTGATCTCGCCGAGACGGGCAACGGGGCGCCGGTGGGTGTGCTGTCGGGTGTGGCGGCGGCCCTGGTGGCGTGTGGCGGGTTCCTGGTAGTGCGGCGCCGGAGGGCCGGTCGCGGCTGATGCGGACGGCACTGTGCCCCCGAGCCTGTACGGGCTCGGGGGCACAGTGGTGTCCGGGAGCGGTTCAGCCGGTGTTGCGCAGGCCGGCTGCCACGCCGTTGACGGTGAGGAGGAGGGCGCGGGCGAGGAGCGGGTCGGGCTGCTCGCCGGCTTCGGCGGCGTCGCGCTGCCGCTTGAGGAGGGCGACCTGGAGGTAGGAGATGGGGTCGAGGTAGGCGTCGCGGATGGCGAAGGTCTGCTTCAGGACGGGCGCGGCGTCGAGGAGTTCCTCTTCACCGGTGACGCGCAGCACCTCGCGCACGGTCAGTTCGTGTTCGGCCTTGATGGTGTCGAAGACGTGCTTGAGCTCGTCGGGGACGAGGCTGTCGACGTAGTGCTGGGCGATCCGCAGGTCGGTCTTGGCCAGGGTCATCTCGACGTTGGAGATGAAGTTGCGGAAGAAGTGCCACTGTCCGTACATCTCGTCGAGGACGGTGTCGAGGCCGGCTTCGCGCAGGGCCTTGAGGCCGGAGCCGACGCCGAACCAGCCGGGGACGATCTGCCGGGACTGGGTCCAGCCGAACACCCAGGGGATGGCGCGCAGGCCGTCGAGCGACACACCGGAGCCGGGGCGGCGGGAGGGCCGGGAGCCCAGGTGCAGGTCGGCGAGCTGGTCCACCGGCGTCGACGCGAGGAAGTACGTCGGCAGGTCGGGGTCCTCGACGAGTCGGCGGTACGCGGCGTGGGCGGCGTCGGAGACGACGTCCATCGCGGCGTCCCAGCGGGAGAGGGCCTCGGTGGACTGGCGGGGTGCGGTGTGCAGGGCGGAGGCCTGGAGGGTGGCGGCGACGGTGAGTTCGAGGTTCTCCCGGGCGAGGGAGGGGATGAGGTACTTGTCGGAGATGACCTCGCCCTGCTCGGTGACCTTGATCTCGCCCTCCAGGGTGCCCCAGGGCTGGGCGAGGATGGCGTCGTGGGTGGGGCCGCCGCCGCGGCCGACGGTGCCGCCGCGGCCGTGGAAGAGGCGCAGGCGGACGCCGTAGCGGTGGGCTACGTCGCGCAGGCGGCGCTGGGCGCGGTGGATCTCCCACTGGCTGGTGGTGATGCCGCCGAACTTGGAGGAGTCGGAGTATCCGAGCATGACCTCCTGGACGTCGCCCCGCAGCGCGACGAGGCGCCGGTAGGACGGGTCGGAGAGCATGTCCTCGAGGATGGTGTCGGCGGCCTTGAGCTCGTCGGTGGTCTCGAGGAGCGGCACGATGCCGATCTTGGCCCAGCCGGCGTGCAGGTCGATGAGACCGGCTTCGCGGGCGAGGACGGCGGCGGCGAAGACGTCGTCGGCGCCCTGGCACATGGAGATGATGTAGGACTCGATGACCTCGGGTCCGAAGACCTCCAGGGCGCGCTTGACGGTGCCGAAGACGCCGAGGGTCTTCTCGCCGGGCGCGTCGACGGGGGCCGGGGTGGGGGCGAGCGGCCGCCGGGACCTGAGCTCCTTGGCGAGGAGCTTGGCGCGGTAGTCGCGGGGCATGTCGGCGTAGCGCCAGGATTCCTCGCCGAGCCGGTCGAAGAGCTGGCCGAGGGCGTGGTGGTGGGCGTCGGCGTGTTCGCGGACGTCCATGGTGGCGAGCTGGAGGCCGAAGGCGGCGAGGGTGCGGATGGTGCGGGCGAGGCGGCCGTCGGCGAAGAGTCCGCCGCGGTGCTCGCGCAGGGAGCGCTGGATGATCCGCAGGTCGTCGAGGAGTTCGCTGGTGCCGAGGTAGTCGCGGCCGTCGCGGTGGGCGGTGCCCTTGGCGAGGCGCTTCTTGGTGTTCTCCAGCTTCTGGCGGATGCAGGTGGCCTTGAGCCGGTAGGGCTCTTCGGCGTTGAGGCGCTTGTAGCGGGGGCTGATCTCGGGGAGGTTCTCCAGGTCGGTCTGGAGGGAGGTCAGCAGTTCCTCGGTGGCGCCGGCGTAGCGGATGGAGTTGGACAGGAAGCCGCGGAGCTCGTCGATGGTCTCCAGGGCGTCGTTGATGCCGTGCTCGTGCTGGAGGATCAGGACGTCCCAGGTGACCTGGGGGGTGACGTTGGGGTTGCCGTCGCGGTCGCCGCCGATCCAGGTGCCGAAGGTGAGGGGGCGGGTGTCGTCGGGGAGCTTGACCCCGGCGCGCTCCAGTTCGGCGGTGAGGTCCTCCAGGACGTCGCCGACGGCGCCCGCGTGGAGCTCGTCGAGGTAGTAGATGGCGTTGCGGGCCTCGTCGGCGGGCTCGGGGCGCACCACGCGCAGCTCGTCGGTCTGCCAGACGAGGTCGATGTTCTCGGCCAGGCGGGTGTCCAGGCGGCGCCGGTCGGACTCGATGACCGGGGTCTCCAGGAGCGCGGCGATGCGGCGGAGCTTGTTGAGGACGGAGCGGCGTGCGGCCTCGGTGGGGTGGGCCGTGAAGACGGGGCGGACGTTGAGGTTGCGGACCGTCTCGCGCAGGTGTTCGGGGTCGGCGTCCTTGAGCCGATCGGCCGTACGGGCGAGGAGTCCGCCCTCGGCGGCGCGGCGGGCGCGCAGCTCGCGGCCGCGGTGGACCTGCTCGGTGACGTTCGCCAGGTGGAAGTAGGTGGAGAAGGCGCGGACCAGCTTGGCCGCGGTGTCGAGTTCGGTGCCGCGCAGCAGCTCGGCGGCGGCCTCGCCGTCCTCGCGGGTGAGGCGGCGGACCTTTTCGACGAGTTCCAGCAGCTCGGGGCCTTCTTGGCGGACGAGGGTCTCGCCGAGGAGGTCACCCAGCCGGCGGATGTCGGCTCGCAGCTCGCTGCTCGTCGTCGTGGTCTGGTCGTCGGCACTGCTCACAGGTGCGGCTCCTTGCAGTGTTGAAGCTCGTCTGGGAGGGGAACCCGGACGGCGTCTCGCGCGGCGGGGCGCCGCATACGGTCCGGACATCCGGGAAGAAATCAGAGCGGACCGCGCTGTCCGACCGACTCAAGGATAGGTGTCGGCCAGGACGCGCAGGCTCGCGGGCTCTTGCCGCCGGGCGACGCACTGCCATACTTACGACGCCGTAGGTTACGGAACCGTAGGAAGCACGTCACGGTTCACGTGCCCCGGCTACCCCTTCTCCCTCCACATACCCCCCAGGGGACGCGTATGACCAGTAGTTCCGACGTGATCGAGGACGCTTTCGAGGCGCCCGGTCAGGCCACCGACGCCACCCCGGCGACGCTGGGCGGCGAGCAGAAGCGGTCCATCGAGCAGATCGCCCTCCTTCTCTTCATCACCGTCCCGTTCCTCGCTCTGCTGGCCGCGGTGCCGCTGGCGTGGGGCTGGGGGGTGAGCTGGCTGGACATCGGTCTGCTGGTCTTCTTCTACTACCTCGGGTGCCACGGCATCACGATCGGCTTCCACCGTCACTTCACCCATGGGTCCTTCAAGGCCAAGCGGCCGTTGAAGATCGCGCTGGCGATCGCGGGTTCCATGGCGGTCGAGGGCCCGCTGGTGCGCTGGGTGGCCGACCACCGCAAGCATCACAAGTTCTCCGACGCGGAGGGCGACCCGCACTCGCCGTGGCGTTTCGGTGAGACGCTCCCGGCCCTGATGAAGGGCCTGTGGTGGGCGCACATCGGATGGATGTTCGACGAGGAGCAGACGTCGCAGGAGAAGTACGCGCCCGACCTGATCAAGGACAGGACGCTGCGCAACATCTCCCGCCAGTTCGTCCTGTGGACGGTGGTGTCGCTGGCGCTGCCGCCGCTGATCGGCGGCCTGGTGACGATGTCCTGGTGGGGCGCGTTCACCGGCTTCTTCTGGGGTTCCCTCGTCCGGGTGGCCCTGCTGCACCACGTGACGTGGTCGATCAACTCGATCTGCCACGCGGTCGGCAAGCGCCCGTTCAAGTCGCGTGACCGTTCGGGCAACGTGTGGTGGCTGGCGGTGCTGTCGTGCGGTGAGTCGTGGCACAACCTGCACCACGCCGACCCGACGTCCGCCCGGCACGGCGTGATGCGCGGCCAGCTGGATTCGTCCGCCCGGCTGATCCGCTGGTTCGAGAGGGCGGGCTGGGCGTACGACGTGAGGTGGCCGTCACGCTCGCGTATCGATTCGCGCCGTAACACCGGGGAAGGCGGCTCCCCGCGCGGGAAGGAGCCCGTCGAGGCGGCATGATGGTCGCTGTGGCGACCGACTCGAGCAGCACCCCCAGCAATGACAAGCCGCGGCGAGCGCGCCGCACCCGGATGACCGGTGCCGAGCGCCGTCAGCAACTGCTGGAGATCGGTCGCACGCTCTTCGCGGCCAAGGGCTTCGAGGGCACGTCCGTGGAGGAGATCGCGGCGAAGGCCGGGGTGTCCAAGCCGGTGGTGTACGAGCACTTCGGCGGCAAGGAAGGGCTGTACGCGGTCGTGGTGGACCGTGAGATGCGGCGCCTGCTGGACATGGTGACCAGTTCGCTCACGGCCGGTCACCCCCGCGAACTGTGCGAACAGGCCGCGTTCGCGCTGCTGGACTACATCGAGGAGTACACGGACGGGTTCCGCATCCTGGTCCGTGACTCGCCCATCCCTCAGTCGACGGGTTCCTTCGCCTCGCTGATCTCCGACATCGCCACCCAGGTGGAGGACATCCTGGGCCGCGAGTTCAAGAGCCGCGGCTTCGACCCGAAGCTGGCCCCGCTGTACGCCCAGGCCCTGGTCGGCATGGTCGCCCTGACCGGCCAGTGGTGGCTGGACGTGCGCCGTCCGAAGAAGGCCGAGGTGGCCGCGCACCTGGTGAACCTGGCGTGGCACGGCCTGGACGGGATAGAGGCCAAGCCGCACCTGATAGGACGCCGCAAGGCCTGACCAGGTCCCCTCCAGAGGGGTTCGAGGAACTCCAGGCGGTTGCCGGCCGGGTCCTGTGTGCAGAGCCGCTTGTGCCCGGGCAGGGCGGAGTCCCGGACGACGGACGCCCCGCCGGACTCCAGCCGCGCGGCGTGGGCGTCGATGCCCGTCACCCGCAGTCCGGGGTGGGCCTTGTGTGCCGCCCGGAAATCCTCCTCGACCCCCAGATGCGGCTGCACCGCCCCGGCCCGGAACCAGCACCCGCGCCGCCGGGCAAGCTCGGGCGGTTTCGGTACCTCGGTCATCCCGAGGACGTCGACGTAGTACGCCCGCAGCCGCCGCTCGCTGCCGGGCGAGGCGGCGAGCTCGACGTGATACAGGGCGGTGATCTTCAGCCCTCCTTCCGGGCCACGGCGAACACCCGGCGGAACGGGAACGGCGTGCCGTGCGGGCCGGCCGGATAGGCCTCGCGCAGGGCCGCCCGGTACTCGGCGACGAACGCCTCCCGCTGCTCCGGCTCGTCGGCGAGGGCGGTGAGCACGGGCCGCAGGCCGGTTCCCTTCACCCAGTCGAGCACCGCGTCCTCCCCCTGGAGCAGGTGGATGTACGTCGTCTCCCACACGTCGGCCGCGCAACCGAGGGACGTCAGCCGCTCCAGGTAGGCCCCGGGGGCGTGGACGGCGTCGGCGTGGCGCAGGGTGCCGGCGAGCCGGCCGCGCCAGCGCGGTGCACCGGCGAGTTCGCGCATGAGCCGGTGGCTGGGGGCGTCGAAGTTGCCGGGCACCTGGAAGATGAGGGTGCCGCCGGGTTTCAGTCCCGCCACCCAGTCGGGGAAGCGCTCGGCGTGGCCAGGCACCCACTGGAGCGTGGCGTTGCTGATGATCAGGTCGTACGGCTCGTCCGGCGTCCAGGTCCGTACGTCGGCGTGCTCGAAGCCGAGACGCCCTCCGCCCGGGGTCGGCCCCTCGTGGTCGACGTGGGCCTTGTCGAGCATCTCGGGCGAGTTGTCGTAGCCGGTGATCAGTGCGGTGGGCCAGCGGGTGGCGAGCAGCGTGGTGACGTTCCCGGGGCCGCAGCCGAGGTCGGCGATGCGGGGACGGCCGGCGGCCGACCGGGCGGGCAGGTCGGGGACGCGGGCGAGGAGGTCGGTGAAGGGGCGGGCGCGGTGGTCGGCGTGACGGAGGTACTGACCGGGGTCCCAGGTGGGGGCGGCTGCGGGCATCGTTCCTCCTGGTGTCCTGATGTGTCCTGGTGGTGACCGTGCGGGGCGCACACCCAGCGTGATCCAAAGGTATCTCGATGTCAAGAAACTTGATGTCAAGAGACTCTACGTCGACACAACCACTACACTGATCGTCATGGAGGACGAGGTCGATCGGCTGGTCGCAGCGTGGCGCCGGGAGCGCCCGGACCTCGACGTGGAACCGCTCGAGGTGCTCAGCCGCGTGAGCAGGCTGGCCCGGCATCTGGACCGGGCACGGCGGCTGGCGTTCTCGGAGCACAACCTGGAGCCGTGGGAGTTCGACGTCCTGACGGCCCTGCGCAGGGCGGGCACGCCGTACCAGCTCTCGCCGGGACAGCTCCTCACCCAGACCCTGGTCACCTCGGGCACGATGACGAACCGCATCGACCGTCTGGCGAAGAAGGGCCTGGTGGAGCGCCTCCCCGACCCCAGCGACCGCCGGGGCGTCCTGGTGCGGCTGACGGTCGAGGGCCGGGACCGCGCGGACCAGGCCCTGGCGGGTCTGCTGGCCCAGGAGCGCGCGATCCTCGCGGAGCTCTCCCGAGCCCAGCGCGGTGAGCTGGCGGGGCTGCTACGCCAGCTGACCGCCCCGTTCGACAACATCCCCGGTTAGGTCCACCGGCCCGACCCCGGCCCGCCGTGCGAGGGCGACGGCGGCGAGGGTGGAATGCACGCCGAGCTTGCCGAGGACGTTCTGCATGTGGGTCCGTACGGTGTGCGGCGACAGGAACAGGCGCTCGGCGACGGCCTTGCGCCCCAGTCCCGCCACCATGCACCGCAGCACTTCCCGCTCACGCGGAGTGAGGGACTCGACGAGCTGCTCGCTCTCGGTGCGGTGCTTGCGGGCGGCGGTGAGCTCCCGCAGCACACCCGTCAGCAGGGCGGGCGGCAGATGGGTCTCTTCCCGCAGCACGCCCCGGATGACCGTGAGCAGCCGGGACAGCGAGCAGTCCTTGGCGACCCAGCCGGAGGCGCCGGCCTGCAGGGCGAGGGCCGCCCGCCGCGGGTCGTCCTTCTCGGCGAGCACGACGATCCGTACGTTCGGCTGCGCGGAGCGCACACCCGTGACGAGGGAGATCCCGTCGACGAGCCCGTCCTCGTTGCCCTCCTGCACGGGGACGGCCGGGCGGGTGCCCGGTACCTTGCCGCCCAGGTCGGCGTCCACGAGCAGCACGTCGAACCGCCGCCCTTCGGCGACCGCCCGCTCCAGGCTGCGCAGCGCGGCCGGACCGCTGCCGGCCGCGGAGACGTCGACATCGGGCTCGGCGGCGAGGGCCGCCGCGAGTGACTCGGCGAAGATGCGATGGTCGTCGACGACCAGGACTCGGATGCGAACCACGTAACCCCCTTCCCCAGTGCTCCCGAAGAGCAGGGGATACCCCAACGTCGGGGGTTGACACCGCGCGGGCACGACGCCGGGGTGTCCGGGTCCGCTGCGTTCCGTCGTCCGTCCTTGCCGCAGCGGCCTGTTCGGGTCGCCGCAGCCGCACGGCCGCCGCCGTGCAGTACCGCCACCCCCACCCCGGGCGTCGTACCCCGGCTGTCTCGCCCCCTGATCGGCACCGGCCCCCACCGGTGCTGTTCATCAGGGTACGGACGGGGGCCCGGAGCGGAAGGTTATTTGCAAAACTGACTGCCCGACGCGTTTATGGTGTGCCGCATGTTCCGTCTTGAGACAGAAGTCGACAAGGACCGACGTGATCTGCTCCGCACACGCCTGCGGGACACGAACACCGCCGCCTCTCCGATCCTGCGCGCCCTGCGCGGGACTCCGGACGAAAGGGACATGCCCTTGCATGTGTGGGCTGTGAACGACGGAACCGACGACCTCGCCGGCGGCCTGGTCGGCCACACCTGGGCGACCTGGCTCCACGTGACCTACCTCTGGGTCGACGAACGCCACCGCGGCAGGGGCCTGGGCGCACGGCTCCTCGCGGAGGCGGAACACATCGCGTCCACGTCCCGCGGCTGCCGGTCGTCCCGCCTGGAGACCTGGGACTTCCAGGCCCCCCGGTTCTACGAGAAGCAGGGGTACGAGGTGGTGTGCGTGGTGCCGGACTATCCGCCGGGGATCACGGAGTACTCGCTGGTGAAGAGGCTGGGGTAGCGGCGCGGGCGAGTTGCGGGGGCGAACCCGCTCGATGACGCCCCGTCATCACTCACCGATAGCGTTGGTTCGCTTGAGTTATCCCCCCACATGATCAACGGGAGACACAGTGAACCGCCCCGCTCGGCTCGTGACAGCCGCGCTCACCGCTCCGCGGCCCTGCTGCTGACCGCCTGTGGCTCGGGGGGAGGTGACGGCTCGTCATCGTCCGACAAGATCGCCGGTGCGGGATCGGGCGACAAGGCATCGGCTTCACCTTCGGCTTCCGCGTCGGCGGACGGGATCGATCGGCCGGTCATCAAGCTGCCATCGGACATGAAGATGGTTTTCGAAGGACAGCAGACCGGCGATGCCATCAAGGACGCCGTTCTCGCGGACAACGAACGGGCCGAGGGCACGATGTGGCAGGCCATGGCCTACGGCGACGTGAAGAAGTCCGGGATGGCCTTCTACTACACGGACGATGCGCTGACCGGTGTGTACCAGTACGCCAAGCGCGCCATCGACAAGAAGACCAGTTGGGCCGGCACCCTGCGTTACTTCGACCGGCAGGTCACGGTGTTCGGCAAGAAGTCGGCGGCTTTGACGTACTGCGTCGACGAGAGCAAGGCAGACCTCAAGAACCGCGAGACGAACAAGCTGCAAGGCACCAAGACCACGCCGAACAGCTACGTCCACTACAACATCGGCCTGAAGAAGAACGACGCAGGCGTCTGGCAGACCTGGGATGTCACCGAGGACCGGGGGTCGAAGAAGTGCCAGCCCTGACACGGTGCATGGGCGTAGCGGCGCTCGCCTCGGCACTGGTCGGCCTCGGGGCTCTTCCGGCTGCGGCCGGAGGGTTCGACACTGTCGGGCCCCGGGAGAGCAAGACATCCGGCGACGCCTCCGGCCCCGCCCTGGAGTCCCGGGTCAGCATCACGGTCAAGGGCACCAAGGCGAAGGGCAGCGGTCCGATCACCTCCACCGCCGTGGACTGGGAGCCGCCGGCCTGCTGGTACGAGCCGTACTGGAAAGCCAAGGACTTCAAGACCTTCAACGAGGCCAAGTGGTCGATGTACGAGTCCGCCGGAGGCTCGCCCGAAGGCATCGCCGACGTCCAGGCTCGCTACAAGAAGGGCCACCCCTACAAGGACTTCAACGTCGCGAAGAACGACGAGGGCATGTGGTGGGTGGCGGTGAAGAACCCGGAGATGAAGGACGATCCGGCGGCCAAGTCCTGCACGCGTGACCCCTTCTGGGTCGACAACGGCAAGAACCCCGGTGTTCCTCAGGCCATCGACACCGAGACCCTCGCCGGGCTCGCGCACCAGCGGACCGTCGTGCCGCCGACGAAGATCTCCCTCGCTCCGGAGGCCAGGTCGACGGTGAACGCGCCCACATGGGTCTGGCTGGACAAGGGCGCCTTCAAGCCCGTCTCCGTCACGGCGAGTCTGCCCGGCACGGGACTGTGGGCGACCACCACGGCCAAGCCGGTGAGCCTGCACCTCGATCCGGGAACAGCGGACGCGGAGACGCTTCCGGCGTCCGGTGAGTGCCTGATCAACGACGACGGCTCCATCGGAGAGCCGTACGCCCGGGGCAAGGCGGAGCTGACGCCACCGTGCGGGGTGCGCTACCTGCGCTCCTCGGGAGACGACACCTACGGCCTTGAAGCGACTCTCACGTGGGAGATCACCTGGGAGGGTGCGGGCGGCACGGGCGGTGACCTGCCCAACGGCACGTTCGCCACCACCACCGAGGTGCCGGTCCAGGAGATCCAGTCCGTCAACCGCTGACAAGGCGACGGCAGCGGTGCTCTCCCCGGGGGGGGGGGAGGGCGCCGCTGGTGCCGGGGGGGGTCAGGGCAGGCGGCGGGCTCCTGGGGAGGGGACCGCTTCGAAGACGCGGGGGGTGGTGAAGCCCGCCGATGCGAAAGCCTCCGTCACCGCCTTGGTGACGGCGTCCACGTCCGCCTCCTCCACGAGGACGATCGCCGAACCGCCGAAGCCGCCGCCCGTCATGCGGGCGCCCAGCGCTCCGTTGGCCAGGGCCGTGTCGACGACCAGGTCCAGTTCGGGGCAGGAGATGCGGAAGTCGTCGCGCAGCGAGGCGTGGCCCTCGACGAGGACCGGGCCGATCGCGCGGGTCTCGCCCGACTCCAGGAGGGAGACGACCCGTTCGACGCGTTCGTTCTCCGTGACGATGTGGCGGACCAGGCGGCGGACCTCCTCCTCGTCGCCGAGGCGGCCCAGGGCCGCGTCCAGGTCCGCGTAGGGCACGTCACGCAGCGCGTCGACGCCCAGCAGGGCCGCGCCCTTCTCGCAGCCGGCCCGGCGCTTGCCGTACTCGCCCTCGCTGTGGGAGTGCTTGACCTGCGTGTCCACGACCAGCAGGCGCATGCCCCCGGCGGCCAGGTCGAAGGGGATCTGCTTCTGGGAGAGGTCGCGCGTGTCGAGGAACAGGGCGTGGCCGGTCTCGCAGCAGGCCGACGCCGTCTGGTCCATGATGCCGACGGGGGCACCGACGTAGACGTTCTCCGCGCGCTGGCACAGGCGGGCCAGTTGCCAGCCCTTCAGGCCCAGTTCGTACAGGTCGTCGAGGGCCAGCGCGACCACGACCTCCAGCGCCGCCGACGACGACAGGCCCGCGCCGGAGGGGACCGTCGAGGCGAGGTGGATGTCGGCGCCGGTGACCGGGTGACCGGCCTCGCGCAGCGCCCACACCACACCCGCCGGGTACGCCGTCCAGTTCCGGTCGGCCTCCGGCACCAGCTCGTCGACGCGCAGCTCGACGACCCCGCCCTCGACGTCCGCCGAGTGCAGGCGCAGCACGCCGTCCGTGCGCCGGGAGACGGCCGCCACGGCGGTGTGCGGCAGCGCGAAGGGCATCACGAAGCCGTCGTTGTAGTCCGTGTGCTCACCGATGAGGTTGACGCGGCCCGGGGCCGCCCAGACACCCTCGGGGGCGGCTCCGTAGAGCTCCTCGAAACCGTCCCGCACCTGCTGTGCGCCCACTACTGCTCCCTTGCGATGTTCTGCGCGAAGTCCCACGCGTCCGCGACGATTCCCGCGAGGTCCGCGCGGGACGGGTTCCAGCCCAGCTTCTCGCGGGCGGTGTCGGCCGAGGCCACCAGGACCGCCGGGTCGCCGCCCCGGCGCGGGGCCACGACCTCGGGGATCGGGTGGCCGGTGACCCGGCGGACCGTCTCGATGACCTCGCGGACCGAGAAGCCGTTGCCGTTGCCGAGGTTGCAGATCAGGTGCTCGCCGGGGGTGGCGGAGGTCAGGGCCAGCAGGTGGGCCTCGGCCAGGTCCGCGACGTGGATGTAGTCACGCACGCACGTGCCGTCCGGCGTCGGGTAGTCGTCGCCGAAGACCGAGATCGCCTCGCGCCTGCCCTGCGCCACCTGGAGGACCAGCGGGATCAGGTGGGACTCGGGGTCGTGGCGTTCGCCGTACGCGCCGTACGCGCCCGCCACGTTGAAGTAGCGCAGGGAGACCGCGCCCAGGCCGTGCGCCGCGGCCTGCCCCGTGATCATGTGGTCGACCGCGAGCTTGGAGGCGCCGTAGGGGTTGGTCGGGGACGTGGGCGCCGACTCGACGATCGGGACCCGCTCGGGCTCGCCGTACGTCGCCGCCGTCGAGGAGAAGACCAGCTTGCGCACGCCCGCCTCGCGCATCGCGGCCAGCAGCGCCATGGTGCCGCCGACGTTGTTGTCCCAGTACTTCTCCGGCTTCACGACCGACTCGCCGACCTGCGAGAACGCGGCGAAGTGCAGCACGCCGTCGAAGGAGGAGTCCAGCCATTTCGCGGCGTCGCGGATGTCGCCCTCGGCGAACGACGCGCCCGCCGGGACGCCCTCGCGGAAGCCCGTGGTGAGGTTGTCGAGGACGACGACCTCGTGACCGGCCTCCAGCAGGTGCTGGGCGACCACGCTGCCGACGTATCCCGCGCCGCCCGTCACCAGGTACTTCCCGCTCATGAACTCGCTACCTCTCGCAGTCGCTCGGCCGCGCGCTCCGGCGGCACGTCGTTGATGAACACGTTCATGCCGGACTCGGAACCCGCGAGAAACTTCAGCTTGCCGGAAGTGCGGCGGATGGTGAAAAGCTCGAGGTGCAGCGCGAAGTCCTCGCGCACGACGCCGTCGAACTCCTCCAGGGAGCCGAACGGGGCCTGGTGCCAGGCCGCGATGTAGGGCGTGGGAGGTTCACTCTCCCCGAAGATCCGGTCGAAGCGCCTCAAGAGTTCCAGATAGACCTTGGGGAATTCTGTGCGCGCGTCCTCGTCGAGGCCGAGCAGGTCGGGCACGCGGCGCTTGGGGTGGAGGTGCACCTCGTAGGGCCAGTGGGCCGCGTAGGGCACGAAGGCCACCCAGTGCTCCCCCTCCAGAACGACCCGCTCGCCCGCGAGTTCGCGCTCCAGAACGGCGTCGAAGAGGTTCTCCCCGCCGGTCATCTCCTTGTGGGTCGCGGCCGAGCGGAGCATCAGCGCGGTGCGGGGGGTGGTGAAGGGGTAGGCGTAGATCTGGCCGTGCGGATGTCCGAGGGTCACGCCGATCTCGGCGCCCCGGTTCTCGAAGCAGAACACCTGCTCGACGGACGGCAGGTGGGACAGCTCCGAGGTGCGGTCCGTCCACGCGTCCAGCACCAGGCCGGCCTGTTCCTCGGTGAGGTCGGCGAAGGAGGCGTTGTGGTCGGAGGTGAAGCAGACGACCTCGCAGCGGCCCGAGTCGCCGGCGAGCGAGGGGAACCGGTTCTCGAAGACGACGACGTCGTAGGACGAGTCGGGGATCTCGCTCAGGCGCTCGCCCTCGGAGGGGCACAGGGGGCACTCGTCGGCCGGCGGGTGGTAGGTGCGGCCCTGGCGGTGGGAGGCGATGGCGACGGAGTCGCCGAGGAGGGGGTCACGGCGGATCTCGGACGTGGTGACGGTGCGGTCCAGCGGCCGGCGGTCGGTCGCGTCCCGCACGCTGTCGTCACGCAGGTCGTAGTAGATGAGCTCGCGACCGTCGGCCAGCCGGGTCGAGGTCTTCTTCACGCCGGACTCCTTGCCCTTCAAACAGAACCCAACATATCAAAACGCAATTCACCACAGACGTCAACATCACAATCAAACAAAGTGCATCAACAAACGGGTTCAATTGCTGGACGCGGAGAAGAAGATCCCGCGAGGTATCGGTTCGCGCAACGAAGCGAGGGCTCATGCAAACCCCCACATATCTGTCGGCCGAGCTACGACTCCCCACCAACTGGCTCGACTACACGATCCTCGGCATCTACTTCCTCGTCGTGCTCGGCATCGGCTTCGCCGCCCGGCGCTCGGTGAAGACCAGTCTCGACTTCTTCCTCTCCGGCCGTTCCCTGCCCGCCTGGGTCACCGGTCTCGCGTTCATCGCCGCCAACCTGGGCGCCACGGAGATCCTGGGCATGGCCGCCAACAGCGCCCAGTACGGCGTCTACACCACGCACTGGTACTGGATCGGCGCCATCCCGGCCATGGTCTTCCTCGGCCTGGTGATGATGCCCTTCTACTACGGTTCGAAGGTGCGCTCGGTCCCCGAGTTCCTGCTGATGCGCTTCGACCGGGCGGCGCACCTGCTCAGCTCGGTCCTCTTCGCCTTCGCCGCGATCCTCATCGCCGGCGTCAACCTCTACGCCCTGGCCATCGTCGTGGAGGCGCTGCTGGGCTGGCCGGAGTGGGTGGCCATCGTCGTCGCCGGCTTCTTCGTCCTGGCGTACATCACCCTGGGCGGCCTGTCCTCGGCGATCTACAACGAGGTCCTCCAGTTCTTCGTGATCCTGGCGGCGCTCATCCCCATCACCTTCCTCGGCCTGAAGAAGGTCGGCGGCTGGGACGGCCTGTCCGACTCCCTCACGAAGAGCCGCGGCGCCGACTTCATGACGTCCTGGGGCGGCACGGGCATCGGCAACGACAACCCGCTCGGCGCGAACTGGCTGACGATCGTCCTGGGCCTCGGCTTCGTCCTCTCCTTCGGCTACTGGACGACGAACTTCGCCGAGGTGCAGCGCGCGCTGTCCGCGAAGAACCTCTCGGCCGCCCAGCGCACCCCCCTGATCGCGGCGTTCCCGAAGATCTTCATCGTGTTCCTGGTGATGATCCCGGGCCTGGTCGCCGCCGTGCTGGTCCCGAAGATCGGCACGTCCGGCTCCGACCTCCAGTACAACGACGCCATCCCCTACCTGATGGAGCAGCTGCTGCCCAACGGCGTGCTGGGCATCGCCGTCACCGGCCTGCTCGCGGCGTTCATGGCGGGCATGGCGGCCAACGTGTCGTCGTTCAACACCGTGTTCACCACGGACATCTGGGCGAAGTACGTCGTGAGGGGCCGCGAGGACGAGTACTACGTCCGCTTCGGCCGCCTCATCACCGCGATCGGCGTCCTGGCCTCCATCGGCACGGCGTTCCTCGCCCGCTCGTTCTCCAACATCATGGCCTACCTGCAGACCCTCTTCTCCTTCTTCAACGTGCCGATGTTCGTCGTCTTCATCATCGGCATGTTCTGGAAGCGGGCGTCCATGAAGTCGGGCTTCTGGGGGCTGCTCGCGGGCACCACCGCGGCGATGGTCAACTACTTCGTCCTCTACAAGCGGGACATCATCGACATCCCCTCCGACCAGGGGGCCAACTTCGTCTCGGCGATCGCGGGCTTCGTCGCGGGCGCGGTCGTCATGGTCGCGGTGTCACTGTTCACCGCGCCCAAGCCGGCCGAGGAGTTGCAGGGGCTGGTCTACGGCACGACCTCGCCCGGCATGTCGGAGCCGCCGGCGCCCGGGGACGAGGCTTGGTACCGCAAGCCGGCGCTGCTCGGCTGGGGCGCGATCGTCCTGGCCGCGGCCTGCTACATCCCGTTCTCGTTCTGACCCCCGACCGAGGAGTGTGATCGCACATGTCCGAGTTCTACTCCGAGAAGGACCTGCAGCGGGAAGTGACCGAGCTGCAGGGCAAGTCGGCGACGGCTGCGCGGCTCTTCGACATCCGGCGGATCATCGGCGGGCTGTTCGTGGTCTACGGCGTGATCGTCACGATCGCGGGGTTCACGGCGTCCGACGCGGACATCGACAAGGCCGAGGGGGTGAACATCAACCTGTGGACCGGGCTGGGGATGCTGCTGCTGGGCGTGTTCTTCCTGGTCTGGCTGAAGCTGAGGCCTGCGGCCCCGGCACCGCCCGGGGTTGAGCCGGAGGACGACGAGCGGGTGGAGTGACCCGGGGGTGTCCGGTGCGCGGCGTCGCTGCCGGGCAGGGTGGGCGCGCAACTCGGCGCGACGAGGTGCTGCCTGCGCCCACCCGTGCCGCCCCGGCGGCACCACTGCCCGAGCGGGGGCTGAGCGGACCCCACCGCCCTCCCCGGCTCACTGCTCGCGCTGTACCGGTCCCGCCCTGTCCAGCAAGCCCGTGCGGGCCGCCAGGGCCGCCGCTTCCAGGCGGGAGCCGACGCCCAGTTTCATCAGGACCCGCTGGACGTGCGTGCGTGCCGTCGACGGTGCGATGCCCATGCCCGCCGCGATCAGGCGGGTGTCCTCACCGTCGGCGACCCGGACCAGGACCTCCACCTCGCGGGGCGTGAGCATCTGGAGCAACCGCTGGCCCTCGTCGTCCGGTTGGGCCGCCGGGTTGAGCAGCTCACCGAACGCACCCTGCAGCAGCTGCGGCGCCACCGCCGCCTCCCCCGCCCGCGCCTTCATGATCGCCCGCTCGACACCCTCTATGCGCTCGTCGTGCCGCACATAGCCGGACGCCCCCGCCGCGAACGCCGCCGCGATGCCCCGAGGGCTCGGAACCGGCCCCAGCACCAGCACCGCCACCTGCGGCCGCTCCCGCTTGATCCGCACCACCGGGTCGAAGACCCCCGGCTCGGCCGGCGCCGCCGTCCCCAGCAGGCACACCTCCGGCGCCCGTGTGATCACCAGCTCCGCCGCGCCCGCGGCCGGCGCCGCCGCGGCCAGCACCCGGTGCCCCCGCAGCTTCAGCGCCGAAGCCAGCGCCTCGGCCAGCAATCGGTGGTCGTCGACCACCATGAGCCGCACTCCCATCGAGCAACCCCCCAGTCACCCCAGCCCCCCCATGGAAGCCCCCCGGCTCCCCCGCCTTCATGCCCCCGGAAGCTACACGCTTGTTCGACGTTGCGCTCCCCCTACCGGCGAGAATCGCCCCGGATCGCCGAAATTCCCAGCCCTCCAGGTTGACCGCGCCAAACAGCTGTGGCCCCGCCCCTGAACAGGGACGGGGCCACATCAGCCACCAGTCGATCAAGAACCGGTCAGTACCCGGTCAGAGCCCGGTCGGAGTGATCAGCCCGTACCGAAGCCGACCGCGAGGTACTCCTTCTCCCGCACTGTCGACCGCTTGCTCGCATACACCTTGGACATGTAAAGGTGCCCGTCGGCGTACAGGAACTCGGAGTACTCCGGCGACATGCTGGTCTCCACGTCGCGGACCGAGTCCGTCGCGGGGTTCTGCAGCAGCGTCGTCTCCTTGAAGCTGCCTCCGGCGATGCTCACGACCTGTCCGCCCTTGTCGTAGGGGGGACGCTTGTACGCGATCAGGTTGCCGCCGTCCATGCGCAGCGGCGAGATGGTGTACCCGTCGCCGGCGTCGGCCCGCTGCCCGGTCTGCTTGCCGGTGGCAAGGTCGAAGGCGACGATCTCGTTGGTCTGGCTGTACTTGCCGGTGCCGTCGTGCTCCTCGGTGGGCAAGTACAGCCGGTCGTTGCCGACGGCCAGCAGGTTGCACGCCTCGACGCGGG
Organism: Streptomyces sp. NPDC047880; assembly: GCF_040706515.1. Lineage (NCBI taxonomy): Bacteria > Bacillati > Actinomycetota > Actinomycetes > Kitasatosporales > Streptomycetaceae > Streptomyces > Streptomyces sp. NPDC047880. The sequence goes on from NZ_JBEZOK010000010.1 coordinate 151,849, forward strand.
TGATGCCCTCGCAGCGGGCCGCGAACTGCTCGCCCGGCGCGGAGATGCGCGTGCGCAGCTTGCCGGTCCTGCTGTCGATGGAGAAGAAGTCGGAGATGCCGCTGCCGTCGCCCGCGGAGTCGCCGACATCGGCGGCCACGACCAGCGGGTTGGTGGACACGATGCTCGCGTACTCGATGCCCTCGGTCATCTTGTACTCCGAGATCACCTTCCCGGACTTCGGGTCGATGGTCTGGATGTGCAGCTGCCTCTGGTCGTACGGGCCGCACTTGCGCACCGCGACGAGCTTGTCGCCGCCGCCGTAGCCGGCGTCGTAGCAGGAGTCGGCCGGCTTGGGGCTCCACAGGAGCTTGCCGGAGACGTCGAAGGCGGCGCCGCCGCTCGTGCTGCCGACGGCGACGGTCTTCCCGCTGAGGGTGATGTTGTCGAAGTTGACCAGCTGGTCACCGCTCTTGACCGTCTTGGTCCACAGCTTCTTGCCCGCGTCGAGGTCGATGAGGGCGATCTGGCTGCACCCGTGCGACGGGTCGGCCTTGGTGGGCATCGCCGGCTGGTAGAGGATCGCCGTCAGGTTGTCGTCGGTGACGTGACGGCTGGCCTGGCAGACCGGACCGGCCAGCGGCAGCTTCCACAACTCGCTGCCCTTGTCGCGGTCGTAGCCGACGATCCGGGCGATGCCGCTCTTGACGTACGCCTTGTCGGTGAGCCACGAGCCGGAGACGACGACCGTGCTGTCGTTCTTCACCTCGGGCGCCGGGACCTGGAAGAGGACCTTGGCGCTGGGGTCGGACGGCGCCTTCTCCTTGCCGGCGGCGGTGCCGCCGTTGCCGTCGTCCGTGCCGCCGGTGCCGCCGCTCTGGCCGGCGGTGTCGTTCTGCCTGCCCTCGTCCTTGCCGGACGAGGCGTACCAGACGCCGCCGCCGATGATCAGGGCGATCGCCAGGACCGCGGCGACGATGATCAGCAGCTGCACGTTGAGCTTCGCGCCGCCGCCCGGCTGTCCGGCCTGCGGCTGGTGCGGCATGGTCTGCTGCGGATAGCCGTAGCCGGGCTGCTGCCCGTAACCGGGCTGGCCATAGGGCGCCTGCGGTTGCCCGTACGGCGCCTGCGGCTGCCCGTACGGCCCCGGCTGCTGGCCGGGGTAGCCGTAGCCGGGCGGGGCCTGCGGAGGCTGGGGCGCCGGAGCACTGTGCGGATACCCGTAACCCTGCGGAGGCTGCGGCGTGTTCTGCGGAGCCGACGGGGCAGGCGTCTGCGGCGCGGACGGCGCCTGGGGGTAGCCGTACCCCGGCTCCGGGGCCTTGCCGAGGTTCGGCCCGGACGCGGGCTGCTGGCCCTGCGGCGGGGTCTGCGGCGGCTGGTCCTGGGGCGGCTGCTCCGGGGGCGGGCCGAAGCCGCCCCCCTGCGGGGGCTGCTGGGGCGGCGGGGGCGGCGGCTGGGTCATGACGTGGGTACCTCGGGGAAGGGGACGGACGACGAACGGGGCGCGGAAGGAGGAGGAGTCACTTGCCGTAGGCGAGCATCAACTTCTCCTTCGTGTCGTCGTTCCCGCTCAGCCGGGTCGTCGAGATGTAGAAGCGCCCGTCGACCCAGTCGATGTCCTTGGAGAAGAAGCTGTCCTCGACGTCCGCGGCACCCTCCGGGTTCTGCAGCAGCTTGGACGGCTTGTGGCTGCCGCCGCCGGTCGGGATGGACACGATCTGCCCGCCCGCGTCGTACGACGGCTGCACGTAGGCGATGAGCTTTCCGCCCTCGGTCTTCACCGGCAGCATCGACTCGTCCGAGGGGGACTTCACGCGCCACTTCTCCTTGCCGTTCGCGAGGTTGACCGCGACGATCTCGTTGGCGCCGGAGGTGGCCTCGGTCGGCAGGTACAGCGTGTCGTCGTCGACGGCCACGCCTTCGCAGCCCGTGAGGTCCCGCTCGAGGATGGCCCAGCCGCACTCGGGGGCGAAGTCCTCGTCGAAGCCGACCTGCGAGCGGAACTTGCCGCCGGAGGTGAAGGTGGAGATGTTCCAGGCCTTCTTGTCCTCGTTGGTGCTGTACACGACCAGGGGGCTGACCGAGTAGGTGCGCGCGACCCGCCAGCCCTTGTCGAACGGCTGGGTCCACCTGGCCTTGCCGGTCTTCGGGTCGAGCTCCTGGACCTCGTCGTGCTCCTTGTCGGAGCCCGCGCCGCAGGAGGAGACGGCGATCAGCTTCTCGCCGCCGGCGAACGCGGCGGGGAAGCAGGCGTTGCCGTACTTCTTCTTGTCGAAGAGCTTGTCACCGTTGGTGACGTCGTACGCCGTGCCGGACTGGGAGCGGCCCACCATCAGGGTCTTGCCGGTGATGGACAGTTCGACGGAGAGCGTGGAGTCGAACAGGGCGCCGTCGGCGACCTGTTCCTTCCAGCCCTTCTCGCCGGTGGCGAGGTCGATCTCCTGGAGCTGGTTGCACTTTGCGCGGTCGCTCGAGCCGCTCATGTACGCGACGACGATCTTGTCGTCGGAGGTCTTCTGCGGGGTCGTCGCGCAGATCTTCTGCGGGAAGGTGATCGCGTCCCAGGTGGGCTTGCCGTCACCGACGTTGTAGGCGAAGAGCTGCTTGTAGGCGGCCTTCACGGCGGTCTTGCCCGTGATCCACATGCCGTCGGCTTCGGCGCCGGAACCGGGCGCGTCGGGCGCCTCCTTGTACCAGAGGACCTTGGCCTCGCCGGCCTGCCGGCCCGCGTTGAGGTCCTCCGGGTCCTCGCCGCCGTCGCCGCTGCCGTCACCGGGGTTGACCGGTGCGGAGGAGCCGGGCTTGGCGTCGTCGGTCTTCTGGGCGACCGGCTTCTTCTTGCCCTTGCCGTCGTCACCGCCGGTGACGGCCCACACGGTTCCGCCGACCACGAGCAGCGCGGCGACGGCGGCGCCGATGATCAGGGCGGGCTTGCCCTTGAAGGGGTTGTTCGAACCGCCCCCGGGCGGGGTGCCGGGCGCGCCGGGGTACTGCGGCTGCTGCGGGTAGCCGTATCCGGGCCGGCCGTACGGGCCGGGCTGCTGCGGCTGACCGTAGGGGCCGGGGTTGTACGGGCCCGGCTGCTGCGGCTGCCCGTACGGACCGGGCTGCTGCGGGTAGCCGTAGCCGGGCTGCGGCGGTCCCTGCGGAGGAGGCGGCGTCTGGGGCGGGCCCTGGGGCGGCGGCGGAGTCTGCGGCGCCCCGTAACCACCGCCCTGCGGCGGCTGGTTCTGCGGTGCTCCGAAGCCACCGTGCGGTGGCTGACTGGGCGGCTGAGTCATCAGCGGCTCCCCCGTTCGATCACTGATTTTTAGCCACACCCTGAAATGCCCATGGGGCTCAGAGATGCTTCATAAAGTTCTAAGACGGCTCTTTCTATCACTCCGTTCCGACAGCGGAGCGGGCCGTCGCCCCCTGTTCCCAAGGGAGAACCGGCCCGTGATGCCGCCGTTACGCGTCTTCACGCACCCTTCACGCGTCCTCGGCGAGTTCCAGCCAGCGCATCTCCAGCTCCTCGCGCTGACCGGCCAACTCCCGCAGCTCCGCATCCAGTTCGGCCACCTTTGCGAAGTCCGTGGCATTCTCGGCGATTTGTGCGTGGAGCTTGGTCTCCTTCTCGGAGAACTTGTCGAGCTGCCGCTCGATCTTCTGGAGCTCCTTCTTGGCGGCGCGCTGGTCGGCCGCGCTCTTCTCCGGGGCGGCGGACTGCTGCGGTGCGGGGGTTGAGGCGGCCGCGGCCTCCTCCATGCGCTGCCGTCGCTCCAGGTACTCGTCGATCCCGCGCGGCAGCATGCGCAGCGCGCCGTCGCCGAGCAGCGCGAAGACGCGGTCGGTGGTGCGTTCGATGAAGAACCGGTCGTGGGAGATGACGATCATCGAGCCGGGCCAGCCGTCGAGGACGTCCTCCAGCTGCGTCAGCGTCTCGATGTCGAGGTCGTTGGTGGGCTCGTCGAGGAAGAGGACGTTGGGCTCGTCCATGAGCAGGCGCAGCAGCTGGAGCCTGCGGCGCTCACCGCCGGACAGGTCGCCGACGGGCGTCCACTGCTTCTCCTTGGTGAAGCCGAACGTCTCGCACAGCTGCCCGGCGGTCATCTCCCGCCCCTTGCCGAGGTCGACGCGCTCGCGCACCTGCTGCACGGCCTCCAGCACGCGTGTGTTCGGGTCGAGTTCGGCGACCTCCTGGGAGAGGTAGGCGAGCTTGACCGTCTTGCCGACGCGGACGCGCCCGCCCGCCGGCTGTGCCTCGCCGTCGGTCCTGGCCGCCTGCGCCATGGCCCGCAGCAGCGACGTCTTGCCGGCGCCGTTGACACCGACCAGGCCGATGCGGTCGCCGGGACCGAGCTGCCAGGTGACGTGCTTGAGCAGGACCTTGGGGCCGGCCTGGACGGTGATGTCCTCCAGGTCGAACACCGTCTTGCCCAGCCGGGTCGACGCGAACTTCATCAGCTCGCTGCTGTCCCGGGGCGGCGGTACGTCCGCGATGAGCTCGTTGGCGGCCTCGACGCGGAAGCGGGGCTTGGAGGTGCGGGCGGGCGCGCCACGGCGCAGCCATGCCAGTTCCTTGCGGACGAGGTTCTGCCGCTTGGCCTCCTCGGTGGCGGCGATGCGCTCGCGCTCGGCCCGGGCGAAGACGTAGTCGGAGTAGCCGCCCTCGTACTCGTAGACCGCGCCGCGCTGGACGTCCCACATGCGCGTGCACACCTGGTCGAGGAACCACCGGTCGTGGGTGACGCAGACGAGGGCCGACCTGCGCTTCTGCAGGTGGCCTGCCAGCCAGGCGATGCCCTCGACGTCGAGGTGGTTGGTGGGCTCGTCCAGGACGAGCAGGTCCTGCTCCTCGATGAGCAGCTTGGCCAGCGCGATCCGGCGCCGCTCACCGCCGGACAGCGGGCCGATGACGGTGTCCAGGCCCTTGGGGAAGCCCGGCAGGTCGAGCCCGCCGAACAGACCGGTGAGCACGTCCCTGACCTTGGCGTCGCCGGCCCACTCGTGGTCGGCCATGTCGCCGATGACCTCGTGGCGGACGGTGGCCTCGGGGTCGAGGGAGTCGTGCTGGGTGAGCACGCCGAGGCGGAGCCCGCCGGAATGCGTGACCCGGCCGCTGTCGGCGCTCTCCTGCTTGGCGAGCATGCGGATGAGCGTGGTCTTGCCGTCGCCGTTGCGGCCCACGACACCGACGCGGTCCCCTTCGGAGACGCCGAGGGAGACGCCGTCGAGCAGGGCGCGGGTGCCGTACACCTTGCTGACGTTCTCGACATTGACCAGGTTGACGGCCATTACTCTCCTGCCAAGGGGGATGGATCGACCCCCAGGGTAGTCGCGTGCGGGGGTGCTCCGGCCGGGGCGGTCAGCCGCCGTCCGCCTCTTCCCGGCGGCGCTGGTAGCGCCACACGTCCAGCAGCCGCTCGTCTTCGCGCAGTTCCTCGGCCACGGGGCCGATGCGGTGCTCGGCCTCCACACAGCGCGGGTCGTCGCGCACGGCCAGACCGGACACGGCACAGAGGCGGATCGGCTGCTTCTCGTCATGGGTGAGCGCGACCAGCGCGTCCCCCACCTCGGGTTCGCTCCCCCGGTGGTGGGCGAGCCAGTGGCACACCGCCTCGCGTACGCCGGGGTCCTCGTCACGGGCCAGGGTGAGCACGGTGGTGAGGCTCTCGGGGCGGTGCACGGTCTCCGGCACCAGGGCGCGCACCCTCGGATCCGGGTGGGTGAGGTACGACAGCCCGACCGCCTCGATCTCCGGGGCGCTGTCGTGGGTCATCGCGTGCAGGAGAACCGCCAGCACCTCCGGGTCCTCCTCCTGTTCCGCCCAGGGCACGAGCTCCCGGCCCCGGTCCCAGAACGGCTGGCCGCCCTTGACGACGTCTCCGAGGATCAGGGACAGCAGGAGGTCGGCGGCGAGCAGGCGGTGCAGCCGGTCGGGGTGGTTGAGCAGGTCCCGGCTCCACTGCCAGGTCTCCTCGTCGGTCCGCCGTCCGAGCGTGAACACCACGTCGCACCACACGACGTGGTTCCGGTCGGGGTGGGCGAGGGCGCGCGCGACCAGTTCGTCGAAGGGGGTGCGGATGCCGTACAGGGCCTCCATGGACGTCAGGACGGCCCGGTGCTCGTCGCGCACGGTCATGGGGCCGAGCCTCAGCTGCTCGCACCACCAGCCGATCTCGTCGTTCTCGACCCGGGTCCGCTCGATGGGCCCGGTGAGGCCGGTGAGGCGGCGCAGTTCGGCCTCGGCGCCCGCCTCGGCCCAGCGCCGGGCCCGGGCCAGCAGGTCGGCGCGCGCCGGTGCCGGGAGCGGTCTGCGGCCGGTCGCGAGCGCATGGGTCAGCAGGTGCCACCCGCCGTCCACCGCGCGCGTCAGCGGGGTGCTGCCGTCGGGCAGCGGGCGCAGGGGGTCGGCACCGGCTCGCAGCAGCGCTTCGGCGACGTCCTCGTCGTACGCGGCCACGGCGAGGCACAGGACCGGCAGGCCCTGCGCGAGGGTGTCGGGGTCGGCCCCGGACTCCAGCAGCGACGTGACCGCGTCGGCGTCCCCGCGCCGTACGGCCGCGACCAGTTCCTCCATGCCTGCGCCCCCCTTGTCGGAACAACTGGGGGAGCCTAGGCGGCCGGCCTTCGCGGGGGCACGCGATTAACGCGCGAAGGCCGCCGCCGAGGCAGGGGATCAACGCCCGGGGCCCGACGCCAGGGAGCACGAGGTCGACGTTCGACGACGGCCGCCGAGGCGCACGGTGCCCCGGG
>NZ_JBEZOK010000010.1:158665-244286 GCF_040706515.1 Streptomyces sp. NPDC047880
CCGCCGAGGCAGGGGATCAACGCCCGGGGCCCGACGCCAGGGAGCACGAGGTCGACGTTCGACGACGGCCGCCGAGGCGCACGGTGCCCCGGGGCCGACACCGGGGGCACGTGATGAACGCGCGAGAGCCGCCGCCGAGGCAGGGGATCAACGCCCGGGGCCCGACGCCGGGGAGCACGAGGTCGACGTTCGACGACGGCCGCCGAGGCACACGGTTGCCCCGGGGCCGACACCGGGCGCACGAGGTCGACGTTCGACGATGGTCGCCGAGGCGCACGGTCAGCGTCCGGGGACCGTCTCCGAGGCGTCGACGATCGTCGCGCCGGGGGCCGGGCCCGACGCCGTGCGCACCGTCCGGCACGTTCCCGACGCCAGCAGGGCCTGCGCCACCGCGGCCGCCGCCTCCGGGCCCCGGACCAGGAAGGCGGTGGTCGGGCCGGAACCCGAGACGAGTGCGGTGAGGGCACCGGCGGCCCGGCCCGCGGCCAGGGTGCCGGCCAGTTCCGGGAAGAGGGAGAGGGCCGCGGGCTGGAGGTCGTTGGAGACGGCGGCGGCGAGCGCGTCCGGGTCGCCCTTGGCGAGGGCGGCGAGGAGTTCCCCGGAGGCGACGGGTTCGGGGATGTCCGTGCCTTCGCCGAGCCGGTCGAACTCGCGGAACACCGCCGGGGTGGACAGGCCCCGCCCGGCCATCGCGAACACCCAGTGGAAGGTGCCGCCGACCTCCAGGGGCGTCAGCTGCTCACCCCGCCCGATACCGAGGGCGGCCCCGCCGGCCAGGCTGAACGGCACGTCGCTGCCCAGCTCCGCGCAGATGCCGAGCAGTTCGTCCCGGGAGGCGCCGGTCCCCCACAGGGCGTCGCAGGCCACCAGGGCTCCGGCGCCGTCCGCGCTGCCGCCGGCCATGCCGCCGGCGACGGGGATGTCCTTGGCGATGTGGATGTGGACGCCGGGGCTGAGTCCGTACCGTGCGGCGAGCGCCTCGGCGGCCCGCGCCGCCAGGTTCGTACGGTCCAGGGGGACCTGGTCGGCGTCCGGGCCCTCGCAGGTGACGCGCAGCTCGTCGGCCGGGGTGACGGTGATCTCGTCGTAGAGGCCGACCGCGAGGAAGACGTTGGCGAGGTCGTGGTAGCCGTCGGGGCGGGCGGCGCCGACCCCCAGCTGGACGTTGACCTTGGCCGGGACGCGGACCGTGACGCTCACGCGGTCTCCTTCTCCTGGTGCCGGTTCGCCTTGTGCTCGGCGATACGCGCGAACTCTTCCACGGTCAGCGACTCGCCCCGGGCCTGCGGCGAGACCCCGGCGGCGAGCAGGGCCTCCTCGGCGGCGGCGGCCGATCCGGCCCAGCCGGAGAGCGCGGCCCGCAGCGTCTTGCGGCGCTGGGCGAACGCCGCGTCGACGACGGCGAACACCTCCCGCTTCGAGGCCGCCGTCTTCAGCGGCTCGCTCCGGCGGACCAGGGAGACCAGGCCGCTGTCGACGTTGGGCGCGGGCCAGAACACGTTCCGCCCGATGGCACCGGCCCGTTTCACCTCGGCGTACCAGTTGGCCTTGACCGAGGGGACGCCGTAGACCTTCGAGCCGGGCGGGGCGGCGAGCCGGTCGGCGACCTCCGCCTGGACCATGACGAGGGTGCGTTCGATGGTCGGGAAGGTGTCCAGCATGTGCAGCAGCACGGGGACGGCGACGTTGTAGGGGAGGTTGGCGACCAGCGCGGTCGGGGCGGGCCCCGGCAGCTCGGTGACGTGCATGGCGTCCGAGTGGACCAGGGCGAACCGGTCGGCGCGCTCCGGCATGCGGGCCGTGACGGTCGCGGGCAGCGCGCCGGCCAGCACGTCGTCGATCTCCACCGCCGTGACCCGGTCGGCGGCCTCCAGCAGCGCGAGGGTGAGCGACCCGAGCCCCGGGCCGACCTCGACGACCACGTCGTCGGGGCGGACCTGTGCGGTGCGGACGATACGGCGGACGGTGTTCGCGTCGATCACGAAGTTCTGTCCGCGTTGCTTGGTCGGGCGTACGCCGAGGGCTGCCGCGAGTTCGCGGACGTCGGCGGGGCCCAGGAGGGCGTCAGGGGTGGGGCTGCTGGTCACGGGGACAAGGGTACGGGGGGTTCGCGAGCCGGGGTCCGCTACCCGTGCAGCCGTTCCCCGCAGTGCGGCCACGGGCTGGTGCCCCGGCGCACGTAGAGCTTCTTCGCCCGGTACGTCTGCTCCGCCGCCGGGGCGTCCTGGGGGCGGCCACGGCCGCCGAGGGACTGCCAGGTGCGGGTGTCGAACTGGTAGAGGCCGCCGTAGGTGCCCGAGGAGTCGACCGCGTCGGGCCGTCCGCCGGACTCGCAGGCCGCGAGGCCCTGCCAGTCGAGGTGGTCGGCGCCCCGCACGGACGCGGGGCGCGGCTTGGTGCCGACCTTCACGATCTGCGGGCGCGGCTCGCGCACCACCTCGGACCTGATCCGGCGCGGCTTCTGCCGGACGCCGTTGACCGTGCGCAGGGAGAAGGTGATCCGGCGCAGGCCCGGCTCGCCCGCCCGCTCCACCACCTCGGTGCCGCGGAACAGGGCCGGGTCCTCCGTCCACCGCACCTGGAACGGGATCTGCTCCTCGCGGACCTCCTTGCCGCCGGTGATGCGCAGCACCGTGACGGTCTGCCCGTCACGCGGGAAGCTGCCCTGCGGGACCGAGGTGGTGTCCTGGCCGCGCAGGGTGATCCCGGCCTCCTCCACGGCCTCCCGAACGGTCGCCGCGTTGGTGCGTACCGTGCGGGCGCGGCCGTCCGCCATGATCGTGACCGTGCGCTCGGTCCGCACGTCCAGCGCGAGCCCCTCGCGTCCGATGTGCCGCGAGCGCGAGGTGGACACGTACGCGCCCTCCTGGCGCACACCGAGCTGCCGCAGCGCTCCCTCCACCGTGTGGGCGGTCGTCCACACCTCACGCCGGTGTCCGTCGAGGGTGAGCCGCACGGGGCGGGCGTAGTGCACGGCGATCTCGTCGCCGCTGCTGATCCGCGTGCCGGGGCCGGGCGCGACCACGTCCTGGGAGCCGATCTCGACGTCCTCCTCCGCCAGCAGCTCGGTGACGTCGTCGGCGAAGGTGTGCAGGGTGCGGGCCTCGCCGTCGACGTTGAGCTCGATCGCCTTGTCCTCGGCGACGAACGCCGTGGTGCCGCCGGCCAGGAAGGCGACGACGAGGGCCTGCGGGAGCAGCCGTCGCATGGGACTGTCCGGGCGCTCGGCGTAGCGCGCCTTGCGTCGGTGCGCGGACCTGCGGTGCGAGCCGGTGCGCGCCGCGGCAGGCGACCCGGCGCGCAGGCCCGGGCCGGGCTCGGGGTGCCCCACGGGCCGGGCGGCGGGGGCGGACCCGCCGTGGAGGGCGCCCTGCCGGGGCAGTGCGGGCAGGGTCGGCGCCTCGTAGGCGGGCCGGTAGGTGTCCTCGTAGGCGCCGGGCGGCGCGGGCGTCCCGTAGGCGAGGGTCTCGGCGCTGTGCAGATCTGCCGGCGACACGTCGAACCCGCCGTACACCGGGCCGGCGGCGCAGGCGGGGCCGTACGCGGCATAGGCCTCGTACGACCCGTACGCGGCATACGCCTCGTACGCCGCCTCGTACGTCTCGCACGCCTTGTGCATCTCGTATGTCTCGTACGGCTCGTACGGCTCGTACGGCTCGTACATTTCGTACGGCTCGTACGTCTCGTACCGGGAGTTGCTCACGCCGACGCGCTCCAGGGGCCGGAGGGGGTCCAGAGGGGTCCGGATCGGGCCCCCAGAACCTAGCGGAGCGGTCGTCACTCTCCAAAGCGACGCGACTACGCACAGTCGTACGGTGAGGGTGGGCGGTGGGCGACCGGGCGGGTCAGTAGCCGAACGCGCGTGCCGTGTTGGCGCCGAGGGCCGTGGCCAGCGTGTCCTCGTCGACGCCCCGCACCTCGGCCATGGCCCGCACCGTGATCGGCACGAGGTAGGGGGCGTTGGGCCGCCCTCGGTAGGGAGCGGGGGTGAGGAAGGGCGCGTCCGTCTCCACGAGGAGGAGCTCCGGCGGGGCCACCGCCACCGCGTCCCGCAGGCTCTGGGCGTTCTTGAAGGTGACGTTGCCGGCGAAGGACATGAAGTAGCCGGCGCTCGCGCAGATCTCGGCCATCTCGGCGTCGCCGGAGTAGCAGTGGAAGACGGTCCGCTCGGGGGCGCCCTCCTCCTTCAGCACCCGCAGGACGTCGGCGTGGGCCTCGCGGTCGTGGATGACCAGGGCCTTGCCGTGCCGCTTGGCGATCTCGATGTGGGCACGGAAGGACCGCTCCTGCGCCTCTTTGCCCTCGGGCCCGGTGCGGAAGTAGTCGAGGCCGGTCTCGCCGACGCCCTTGACCTGCGGCAACGCCGCGAGCCGGTCGATCTCGGCGAGTGCCTCGTCCAGGGCGGCCGGCCCGCCGGGTTCGCGGGCGCCCTGCCGCGACCACCCGTCGGGGTCGCCGTGCACGATGCGGGGGGCCTCGTTCGGGTGCAGGGCGACCGTCGCGTGGACGGCGTCGTGCGCGGCTGCCGTCTCCGCGGCCCACCGCGAGCCCTTGAGGTCGCAGCCGACCTGCACGACCGTCGTCACGCCGACCGACGCCGCCTTCGCCAGCGCCTGCTCGACCGTGCCGGACTGCATGTCCAGATGGGTGTGGGAGTCGGCCACCGGCACCCGCAGGGGCTCCGGAAGGGGCGGGGCCGCGTTCTTGTCCTGGCGGCCGGAGGCGTTCGAAGGCATGCCCCGATCCTACGAAAGGGGTACGCCCTCCCCCGTGGGGAGGACCGGGGAGGGCGTCGCCAAGGGGAACCGGACAGGTCAGCTCGCCTTGCGCTGGAAGGGGTGCAGCAGATCGGACAGGTGCCAGTGGTGGGGTCCGCGCTGCTCCTGGTCGGCCGTCGTCCCGGCCCCGGCGTCCGTGGTGGGCGCCGCCACGGGCCCGGCCGGCGGCGGCACGCGCCGGGGCCGGTGGGCCGCGTCGCGTGCCGAGGCGACCCGCCCGGGCCGCATGATCCGCACGACGTGGCTGTCGCAGTTGTGGCACTCGGGCCTGCTCAGCGGGGAGGGCACCACCTTGCCGTCCGCGACGTAGAGGACGAATTCGTGCCCCGCGGCGTCCGTGTGGTGCTCTATCTCGTACGACTGCTCCCAGCCGTGCCCGCACCGCATGCAGGCGAAGGAGTAGGACTCGTTGACGACTGCGGTCGCACCGGCGCGGAGCCCGGTCTGCCCTGCGATCTCACTCATGCCAGCTCCTATGGTCCGCTGTGGCGTGAGGACGATTCCGTCCCCGCAACCCAGTGGACTCCTCGGGCGGACCGATGGCAGCCGACCTGTCGACTGTTGGCGCCGATTTGAGCGTCCCTTGCCCCTGCACCCCTCGCGCTTTGCTCACGCATGGGGCGCACGCTCAAACGAAATGCGCCCTGCTCAGAGAGTGTTCAGCGCCCCTTCAGGTGCGCGGGGAACGGGCGATCAACCCCATACGACCCGCGCCCCGCGAAGCCACTCCGGCCCCCGCCCCGCACCCGGCTCACCCACCGGCATTCTTCGCAGCGACCACGGCATCGAAGACGACCCGCTTCGGCACCCCGGCCTCCACCGCCACCGCGGCGATCGCCTCCTTGCGCCGCTCCCCCGCCTCCTCCCGCACCCGGACCCGCCGCACCAGTTCCTCCGGGCCGACCTCCTCGGTCCCCTTCTCCGGCGCTCCCTCCACCACGACGGTGATCTCCCCGCGGACGCCTTCCGCGGCCCACGCGGCCAGCTCCCCGAGCCCGCCCCGCCGGACCTCCTCGTACGTCTTGGTCAGCTCCCGGCACACCGCCGCCCGCCGCTCGGCCCCGAACACCTCCGCCATGGCCGACAGCGTGTCGTCGAGCCGGTGGGGGGCCTCGAAGTAGACGAGCGTCCGCCGCTCGCCGGCGACCTCCCGCAGCCGCCCCAGCCGCTCCCCCGCCTTGCGCGGCAGGAACCCCTCGAAGCAGAACCGGTCGACGGGCAGCCCGGACAGCGCGAGCGCGGTGAGCACCGCGGACGGCCCGGGCACGGCGGTGACCCGCACGTCCCTCTCGACCGCGGCGGCGACCAGCCGGTACCCCGGGTCGGAGACCGACGGCATGCCCGCGTCCGTGACGAGCAGCACCCGCGCCCCGCCCACCAGCTCCTCCACCAGTTCCGGTGTCCGGGCGGACTCGTTGCCCTCGAAGTACGACACCACCCGGCCCTTCGGCGTGACGCCGAGCGCCTGGGTCAGCCGGCGCAACCGCCGCGTGTCCTCGGCGGCGACGACGTCGGCTCCGGCCAGTTCCTCGGCGAGCCGGGGCGGGGCGTCCGCGATGTCGCCGATGGGGGTGCCTGCGAGTACGAGGGTTCCGATCACGCCCCCATCCTCCCAGGGGCGGCGGGTGCGGACTCCTCCCAGGGGCGGACGATGCGGACGCATACGGCCATGCACGGGACTCACACAGAACGGTTCCCTACGATGGCGCGGTGACCAGTACCGCATCCTCCACGGACACCCGTCAGGGCCGGACGCCGCTCGACCAGCGGCCGTCCTGGCAGCAGCGGCTGCGCCGCTTCGGCTACCAGGGGCAGCCCGCAAGCGACGCCCGCGACGTCCGTGACCGCCTGGTGCCGCCGTACACCGAGCCCTCCCCGCGCCTGTGGGCGACGCTCGGCGTACCGCACACGCTCGCGGTCCGGCTGGTGCGCTGGTCGGGCTGGATCGGGCCGCTGTTCGTGACCCTGCTGGCGGGGGTGCTGCGGTTCTGGAACCTGGGCAGCCCCAGGGCGGTGATATTCGACGAGACGTACTACGCCAAGGACGCGTGGGCGCTGGTCCACCGCGGGTTCGAGCTCAACTGGGACAAGAACGCCAACGACCTGATCCTGTCGTCGGGCGGCCACGTCACGCTGCCGTCGGACGCGGCGTACGTCGTGCACCCGCCGGTGGGCAAGTACGTCATCGGACTCGGCGAGCTGATGTTCGGGTTCGACCCCTTCGGCTGGCGGTTCATGACCGCGCTGCTCGGCACGCTGTCCGTGCTGCTGCTGTGCCGGATCGGCCGCCGGCTGTTCCGCTCCACCTTCCTCGGGTGTCTCGCGGGCGCGCTGATGGCGGTGGACGGGCTGCACTTCGTGATGAGCCGCACGGCGCTGCTCGACGGTGTGCTGATGTTCTTCGTGCTGGCCGCGTTCGGCTGTCTGCTGGTCGACCGGGACCGGGCCCGTGCGCGGCTCGCCGCGGCGCTGCCGCTGGACGAGGACGGCCGGGCCCGGCCCGACCGGCACACGGCCGAGACGGCCCGGCTGGGATGGCGCCCCTGGCGCTGGGCGGCGGGCCTGATGCTGGGCCTGGCCATCGGCACGAAGTGGAACGGCCTCTACATCCTGGCCGCGTTCTGCCTGATGGCGGTGTTGTGGGACGTCGGCTCGCGGCGGGTCGCCGGTGCGCGGCACCCGTACTCGACGGTCCTCAAGCGGGACACGGGCCTGGCGTTCCTCGCCACGGTCCCGGTCGCCCTGGTCACCTACCTGCTGTCCTGGACCGGCTGGATCCTCTCCGCGACGAACGGCTCCGGCGGCTACTACCGCAACTGGGCCACGAGCGGCGGCAAGGGCGGCGGCTGGTCGTTCCTGCCCGACTGGCTGCGCAGCCTGTGGCACTACGAGCACCAGGTGTACGAGTTCCACGTCGGCCTGTCGTCGCCGCACACGTACCAGTCCAACCCGTGGAGCTGGCTCGTCCTGGGCCGCCCGGTGTCGTACTTCTACGAGTCCCCGGCCCCCGGCAAGGACGGCTGCCCCGCCGACGCGGGCGAGAAGTGCGCCCGCGAGGTCCTCGCGCTCGGCACACCGCTGCTGTGGTGGGTCGCCTGCTTCGCGGTCCTCTACGTCCTGTGGCGCTGGTTCTTCCGCCGCGACTGGCGCGCCGGTGCCATCGCCTGCGGCATCGTGGCCGGATATCTGCCCTGGTTCATGTACCAGGAGCGCACGATCTTCTTCTTCTACGCCGTCGTCTTCCTGCCGTTCCTGTGCCTGGCGGTGGCGATGCTGCTCGGCGCGATCATCGGCCCGCCCCGCTCCACCGACACCCGCCGCGTCGCGGGCGCCACGGCAGCAGGCGTCCTGGTCCTCCTGATCACCTGGAACTTCATCTATTTCTGGCCGCTGTACACGGGGCAGGCCATCCCGATCGACGACTGGCGGTCGCGGATGTGGCTGGATACGTGGGTCTGAGGCGGTGTTCGGACAAAAATCGAAACGCCTGTCCCGTCGGTGATCGCTTGTGCATAGAGTGCTCCCGGGATCGAGCTTTCTGAACGCGTTCAAAGGAGCGCGGAAGGCTCAACGGGGAGGGCCCGATGGGCAAGGGGGTCAAGGCCGCCGTCATAGGCAGCGTGTTCGCGGTGATGGTGGGTGGGGCCGGGTACGGCGCCTTCAACATCGTGAGCGCGCTGAGCGGTGACGGGGGCGGCACGGACGGGGTCGCCGAGAAGCGGACGGGACCGCCCGGCGAGGACGAGGTCAAGGAGACCACGGCCGCTTTCTTCAAGGCCTGGCAGACGGGCGCGTCCGGGAAGGCCGCGTCGTACACCAACAACGACGCGGCCGCCGAGCGGCTGCTCTCCGCTTTCGCCGACGACGCGCACATCACCGACGTGAAGATCACGCCGGGCCCGGCGAAGGGCACGACCGTGCCGTACGCGGTGAAGGCGAAGGTGGCCTACGACGGGAAGTCCGAGCCGCTGAGCTACCGGAGCGAGCTGAAGGTCGTGCGCGGACTGACCACCGGGCGGGCGCTGGTCGACTGGCAGGCGTCCGTCGTGCACCCCGAGCTGCGCAAGAACGACACCCTCGTCACCGAGCAGTCGGCCAACCCGCCCATCGAGGCGGTGGGCCGCGACGGCTCCGAGCTGACGAAGGAGAAGTACCCCTCGCTCGGCCCGGTCCTGGACGCCCTGCGCGACAAGTACGGCGAGGAGGCCGGCGGCACCCCCGGGATCGAGCTGGTCGTCCGGCACGAGGGCGACGGCGCTCCCGACACCCCGCTGCTGACCCTCGCCAAGGGCAAGCCGGGCAAGCTCACCACCACGATCAGCCCGAGCGCGCAGGCGGCGGCCGAGAAGGCGGTCAAGCGGTTCGCCCAGTCGTCGGTGGTCGCCGTCAAGCCCAGCACCGGCGAGGTCCTGGCCGTGGCCAACAACCGCACGGACGGGTTCAACGCGGCCTTCGAGGGCCAGGCCGCCCCCGGCTCCACCATGAAGATCATCACCGCCGCGATGCTCATCGACAACGGCGTGACCTCGATGAACGGCCCGGCGCCCTGTCCCGACACCGCCGTGTGGCAGAGCCAGACGTTCAAGAACCTCACCGATATGAAACCCAACGAGAACGCCACCCTGGCCAACAGCTTCATGCGGTCCTGCAACACCGCCTTCATCAAGCTCATCGACGAGAAGCCGCTCACGGGCGCCTCGCTGGCCAAGGAGGCCGAGGACCGCTTCGGGCTGGGGCGGGACGACTGGAAGACCGGCGTCGTCTCCTTCGACGGCAGCGTGCCCGCGGTCGACGGCCCGGACCGGGCGGCGGGCGCCATCGGGCAGGGGCAGGTCCAGATGAGCCCGCTGAACATGGCCTCGGTCACCGCGACCGCCATCACCGGCACCTTCCGCCAGCCCTACCTGGTCTCGCCGAAGCTCGACGGCCGGAAGCTGGCGCAGGCCGAGGGCCTGCGGCCGAGTACCGCCGCCCAGCTCAAGCAGATGATGCGGCTCACGGCCACGCAGGGCACCGCGGCCACGGCCATGGAGGGACTCGGCGGGGACATCGGCGCCAAGACCGGTTCCGCCGAGGTCGACGGCAACGCCAAGTCCAACAGCTGGTTCACCGGCTTCCGCAACGACATCGCGGCGGCGGCCATGACCGAGGAGGGCGGCCACGGCGGCGACGCGGCCGGTCCGATTGTCGCAGCCGTGCTACGAACAGGTGGCTGATCTCACCTCCGGAGGACGGGACTCTAGGGTGGTGGCCGTCGTTGGGACATTGGGACAGCTGAGGGCGACGGGACCCTGGGGATTCGCGGAGGAAAGAACAGCAGTGGGCAACAGAAGGCGCGTCGCCGAGCGACGGAAGACGAGACCCGCCGTGATCGGCGGGATGATCGCCGTGGTCGTCGCGGGCGGCGGAGCCGGTGCCTACGCGCTGTTCGGCGGCGGTGCCGCCGCCGACGACGGGACCCGCGCGGCGGACCACAAGCCCAAGGTCAAGACCGGCCCGCTGTCGGCGACCGAGGTCACCGAGACCGCGCAGGCCTTCCTCACCGCCTGGCAGTCGGGCAAGGTCGCCCGGGCCGCCGCCGTCACCGACGACCCGGCGGCGGCGACGTCCCTGCTCACCTCCTACACCAAGGACGCCCGCATCAAGGACGTCGCCCTCACCTCGGGCATGCCCGAGGGCGACAAGGTCCCGTTCCACGCCCGCGCCACGGTGTCGTACGAGGACACCGAGAAGCCGCTGATGTACAGCAGCGCCCTGACGGTGGTGCGCCGTCCGAGCGACGGAAAGCCGCTGGTCGACTGGCACTCCGCCGTCGTCCACCCGGACCTGAAGGACGGCGACACCCTGGTCACCGGCGAGGCGGGCACACCCCCGGTCAAGGCCCTCGACCGGGACGGCGGCGAACTGACCAAGAAGAAGTACGCCTCCCTCGGCCCGGTCCTCGACGGACTCCGTGAGAAGTACGGCAAGGAGGCCGGCGGCAAGGCCGGCATCGAACTGCGGGTCGTGCGCGGCAAGGCCGCCAAAGCGAAGGACCTGTCCGACAAGACCCTGGTGGAGCTGAGCGAGGGCACGCCGGGCACGGTGAAGACCACGCTGGACCCGGCCCTGCAGGCGGCGGCCGAGCAGCAGGTCGCGAAGAAGGCCCGGTCGTCGGTGGTCCTGCTGCGGGTGTCGACCGGCGAGATCCTGGCCGCGGCCAACGCCTCCCCGGGCTTCAACACCGCCTTCCAGGGTTCCCTGGCCCCCGGCTCCACGATGAAGGTCATCACCTCGTCGCTGCTGCTCGAGAAGGGCCTGGCCTCGGCGGACAAGAAGCACCCGTGTCCGAAGTACTTCACGTACGGCCACTGGAAGTTCCAGAACGACGACAAGTTCGAGATCAAGAACGGCACCTTCAAGGCGAGCTTCGCCCGGTCCTGCAACACGGCCTTCATCAGCCAGGCCCCGAAGCTGAAGGACGACGACCTGGCGAAGGAGGCCCAGCAGGTGTTCGGCCTGGGGCTGAACAACTGGGCGATCGGCGTGCCCTCCTTCGACGGCGCGGTGCCGGTGCAGTCGGCGGCCCAGATGGGTGCCTCGCTGATCGGGCAGGGCGGGGTCCGTATGAACCCGCTGAACATGGCGTCGGTGTCGGCGACGGTCAAGTCCGGCACCTTCCACCAGCCCTACCTGGTCTCGCCGGACGTGGACGGACGCAAGCTGGCGAAGGCCTCGCGCACCCTGCCGGCGGGCACCCTGTCGCAGCTGCGGGAGCTGATGTCGTACACGGCCGCGTACGGCACGGCCGCCGAGGCGATGGCCGGGGTCGGCGGTGACGTCGGCGCGAAGACCGGGTCCGCCGAGGTCGACGGGCAGAAGAAGCCGAACGGCTGGTTCACGGCCTACCGGGGCGACCTGGCTGCCGCCGGCGTGGTCCAGCAGGGCGGGCACGGCGGCTCGACGGCGGGCCCGATCGTGGCGGCCCTGCTGAAGGCGGGCGGCTGAACGGGTGCCGAGACCGGTGGCCGAGACCGTAGCCGCCGGTAGCCGAGGCCGAGGTCAGGGGCTCAGTGGGTGACGGGTTCCGCGGCGGCCGTGTAGGTCCGCCGCAGGAACCGCAGCAACGCCTGCCGTTCGAACTGCACCACCGACACGCCCTGCGCGGAGTGGAACTCCACGACGACCTGCACCCGGCCGCACGGCCACACCCGCACCTCGCCGCTCCCGGCGGGGGCTCGCAGCCCCTCCTCCAGCAGCTCGCGGCCGAAGGTCCACTCGCCTGCCCCGGCCCCGGGCAGCGCCATGCGCACCTTGCGGGGGTCGTGGTCGGGGTCGTAGCGCAGTCTGACCGGAACCGCCTCCAGCTCGTCGACGAGGGGGACGGCCGCGTCCGAGACGATGTGGGCTCGCGCGTACTGCTCGACTACGGACATCGGACGGCCCCTTCACCGTGCGTGATCCGAGTGGAAATGCTGCGTCCACTCCCCCTCCAATGTCGCACATTTTCCGGATTGCGCCCGAGGAGGCGCATATATCACGCGTGAGATAAAACGAGCTTCACGCTCTTGCAAACCATTCGCATCAAGCCACATCATCGAACGGTGCATGTACCTGACGGATTCATCAACGCGCCCACCTCCGCCGCCACCGGCGTGATCGCCGCGGGCGCCGTCGCCGTGAGCCTGCGCGGCGCGCGCCGCGAACTCGACGAGCGCACGGCGCCGCTGGCCGGACTCGTCGCGGCGTTCATCTTCGCCGTGCAGATGCTGAACTTCCCCGTCGCCGCGGGCACCAGCGGCCATCTGCTCGGCGGGGCGCTGGCGGCGATACTCGTGGGCCCCTGCACCGGGGTCCTGTGCGTCTCCGTCGTCCTGCTGATGCAGGGCATCCTGTTCGCGGACGGCGGTCTGACCGCGCTGGGCGTCAACATCACCAACATGGCGATCGTCACGACGGTCGTCGCCTACGCCCTCTTCCGGGGCCTGGTGAAGGTGCTGCCGCGCACCCGCCGGTCGGTCACCGTGGCGTCCTTCGTCGCCGCCCTGGTCTCCGTCCCGGCCGCCGCACTGGCCTTCACCCTGATGTACGCGATCGGCGGCACCACCGACGTCTCCATCGGCAAGGTCGCCACCGCCATGGTCGGCGTGCACGTCCTCATCGGCATCGGTGAGGCCGTGATCACCGCGCTGACCGTCGGCGCGGTCATCGCCGTGCGCCCCGATCTGGTGTACGGGGCGCGCGGTCTGACGCAGAGGCTCAAGCTGCGGGTGAACGGCGAACTGGTCGACGTGCCCGACGCGCGGCCCGAGCCCACTCCCGTGGCCGCCCGGACCTCGCACCGCAAGGTGTGGGCGGCGGGCCTGGTCACCTCCCTCGTGCTGGCCGGCTTCGTCAGCTTCTACGCCTCGGCCGACCCGGACGGCCTGGAGAAGGTCGCCACCGACCACGGCATCGACAAGAAGGCCGAGGAGCACGCGGTCGCCGACTCCCCGCTCGCCGACTACGGCGTCAAGGACGTCGACGACGCCCGCCTGTCCGGGGGGCTCGCGGGCGTCATCGGCGTGGGCGTCACGGTCGTCGCGGGCACCGGCGTGTTCTGGGCCGTGCGCCGCCGCCGTACGGACGACGCCTCCCCGTCGGACACGACCAGCATGACGAGCGTCTGACATGGGAGCCGGGCACGCGCACAAGCTGTACCGGCACGGGCACTCGCCCGTGCACGGCCTGCCGCCGCACACCAAGCTCGCGGCCGTGTTCGCCTTCGTGGTGGTCGTGGTGTCGACGCCGCGTGAGGCGATGTGGGCGTTCGCGCTGTACGCCGTGCTGCTGGGGGCCGTCGCGTACGCCGCGCGCGTGCCCGCCGGCTTCCTGCTCAGGCGGCTGCTGATCGAGGTGCCGTTCGTCGCGTTCGCGGTGCTCATGCCGTTCGTGGCGGAGGGCGAGCGGGTCGAGGTCCTCGGCCTGTCCCTCAGCGTGAACGGCCTGTGGGGCGCCTGGAACGTGCTCGCCAAGGGCACGCTCGGCGTGGCGGCCTCGGTGCTGCTGGCCGCCACGACCGAGCTGCGCGAACTGCTGCTCGGTCTGCAGCGCCTGAAGCTCCCGCCGCTCCTCGTGCAGATCGCGTCCTTCATGATCCGCTACGGCGACGTCATCACCGACGAGATGCGGCGGATGCGGATCGCCCGGGAGTCACGCGGCTTCGAGGCGAAGGGCGTGCAGCACTGGGGCGTGCTCGCCAAGTCGGCGGGCGCGCTGTTCATCCGCTCCTACGAGCGCGGCGAGCGCGTGCACCTGGCCATGGTCAGCCGCGGGTACGCCGGCTCGATGCCCGTCATCGACGAGGTGACCGCGTCCCGGGCGCAGTGGTCGTACGCCCTCGCCCTCCCCTGCGCCGCGCTGCTCGTCTGTCTGCTGGGATGGACCTTGTGACTGCTTCTCTCGAGGTCTCGGGCCTCGCTTTCGCCTACCCCGACGGACACCAGGCCCTCTTCGGCGTCGACTTCTCGGTCGCGCGCGGCGAGCGGGTCGCGCTGCTCGGGCCGAACGGCGCCGGCAAGACGACCCTGGTGCTGCACCTCAACGGCATCCTGACCGGCGGCGCCGGCACGGTGACGGTGGCCGGGCTGCCCGTGGACAAGCGGAACATGGCCGAGGTCCGGCGCCGGGTCGGCATCGTCTTCCAGGACCCGGACGACCAGCTCTTCATGCCGACGGTCCGCGAGGACGTGGCGTTCGGGCCGGCGGCGGCCGGGCTGAAGGGGCCCGAGCTGGAGGAGCGCGTGGACCGGGCGCTGGAGCGGGTCGGCATGGCGGAGTTCAAGGACCGCCCGCCGCACCACCTGTCCTTCGGGCAGCGCCGCCGGGTGGCCGTGGCGACCGTGCTGGCGATGGAGCCGGAGATCCTCGTCCTGGACGAGCCGTCGTCCAACCTCGACCCGGCCTCCCGTCGCGAACTGGCGGACATCCTGCGCTCCCTGGACGTGACCGTGCTGATGGTCACGCACGACCTCCCGTACGCCCTGGAGCTGTGCCCGCGTTCCCTGGTCCTCAGCGACGGGGTGATCGCGGCCGACGGGCCGACGGGCGAGCTCCTCTCGGACGAGGAGCTGATGCGGGCCCACCGTCTGGAGCTGCCCTTCGGTTTCGATCCGCGTTCCGTTCCGGCGGCCGGGGCCCGTCCGTGACAATGGGCGCGTGACGAACGAGGAGAGCGACGGATCGCTGCTGCTGGACGAGCAGCTGTGCTTCGCGCTGTACGCCGCGCAGCGCGCGGTGACGGCGGCCTACCGCCCGCTCCTCGACGAGCTGGGCCTCACCTACCCCCAGTACCTGGTCCTGCTGGTCCTCTGGGAGCGCGGCGAGACCACGGTCAAGGACCTGGCCGCGGCCCTGCGCCTGGACTACGGCACGGTCTCGCCGCTGCTGAAGCGGCTGGAGGCGGCCGGTCTGGTCCGGCGTGAGCGGTCCGCGCGGGACGAGCGGTCGGTGCTCGTGGCCGTGACCGGGCGCGGGGAGGAACTCCGGGAGCGGGCGGCGCGGGTGCCCGGCGCACTGCTCACGGCGACGGGCGTCGACGGAACGGAGGCCGGGCGGCTGCGTGCGGAGCTGTGGCGGCTTGCCGAGCGGGCGGAATCGGCGGCGGCCCGGGCCCGCTGAGGGTTACCCCCGGTTGCCACCCCCTGGTCATGACAGGCCGGTTACCGGCCAGTACCTTGTGCACGATGTATTTGTGCACACTTGGTTCCGGGGGAGGACAGCATGACCGACGGCCCCGACGTCGACACCCGCCCGACGAAGATCATGTACGTGGCGGAGGCCACCGCCCACGGTGGCCGTGAGGGCTATGTGACCAGCCAGGACGGTCAGCTCGAGCTCAAGGTCGCGATGCCCCCGCAGCTCGGCGGCGACGGCGACGGCACCAACCCGGAACAGCTCTTCGCCGCCGGCTACAGCGCCTGTTTCCACAACGCCCTGATCCTCGTCGGCAACCGCGAGGGCTACGACCTGACCGGTTCCACGGTCGCCGCGAAGGTCGGCATCGGCCCGAACCGGCAGCGCGGCTACGGTCTCGCGGTCGCCCTCAGCGTCTCGCTGCCGGTCGTCGACGCGGAGCTGGCGACCCGGCTGGTGGACGCGGCCCACGAGGTGTGCCCCTACTCGAACGCGACCCGCGGGAACATCGACGTGACCATCCTGCTTGGCTAGTGCCGCGGCGGGCAACGTTTGCCCGTGAAGGAGCGGCGTCCGGTGCGTGCTCTCGGCGTGCCGGCCGGAAGCCCTCGTACGGGGCGTGCTCGTGCTTTCGGCCGGTGCGGCGAGAGGGCGTGCCGGGCGTCGCGACGGGGCGAACGTTGCCTGCCGCGGCGCTAGAGGGGAACACCACCTGCACAGCGGCGAGACGAGGAGTACGGGCGTGGACGTGCACGGCACAGTGGCCGAGGGCTTCGAGCCGGTGAGGGACGCGTTCGTACGGAACTTCGAGACGCTCGGGGACCGGGGCGCGGCGGTCGCCGTCTACCGGGACGGGCAGAAGGTCGTCGACCTGTGGGGCGGCACCAAGGACGTCGACGGCACGGCTCCCTGGGAGCGCGGCACCGCCCAGGTCGTGCGCTCGGCGACGAAGGGTGTCGCCGCGGCCGTCCTCCTGCTGCTGCACCAGCGCGGGCAGCTGGACCTGGACGCGCCGGTGGGGCACTACTGGCCGGAGTTCAAGGCGCGGGGCAAGGAACGGGTGCTGGTCCGGCACGTGCTGAACCACCGCGCCGGGCTGCCGGTGCTCGACCGGCCGCTCACCCCGCAGGAGGCGCTCGACCCGCTGCGGGGCCCGGAGGCGGTCGCCGCGCAGGCCCCGGCCTGGGAGCCCGGCACCGACCACGGTTACCACGCGCTCACCTACGGCTGGCTGGTCGACGAACTGGTGCGGCGGGTGACCGGCCAGGACACCGGCCAGTGGCTGGCGTCGCAGGTCACCGGCCCGCTGGGGCTGGACCTGTGGCTCGGCCTGCCGGAGTCTCAGGCCGACCGGGCCGGTCGCGTGGGCCGCGTCGAGGGGGCCGAGCCGACCGGGGGTCTGCGGGCCCGCCCGAAGCGCTCGGTCACCGAGGCCTACGAGGATCCCGCCTCCCTGACGCGCCGGGCGTTCGCCGCGATCTCCCCGTTCCCTGACCAGAACGACCCCGCCTACCGGGCCGCCGCCCTCCCCGCGACGAACGCCACGGCGACGGCGGACGGACTGGCCCGCTTCTACGCGACGCTGATCGGCGACACGGCCGGCGCCGGGCGCCTCTTCCCACGCCTGTTCGCACCGGAGACGGTGGAACGGGCCCGGGCCGAGGAGTCGGCGGGCCCGGACCGGGTCCTGGTGGTCGGCACCCGCTTCGGCCTCGGCTACATGCTGCACGGCAGCGCCTCGCCGCTCCTCACCCCGGGTTCCTTCGGCCACCCCGGCCGCGGGGGCGCCCTCGGGTTCGCCGACCCGGAGACCGGGATCGCCTTCGGCTACGTCACCAACGGCTTCCGCAAGACGGTGACGGCGGACCCGCGGGCGCAGGGGCTGGTGCGGGCGGTGCGGGGAGTGCTGAACCTCTAGGGCCTGGACGCCGGGAGCCTGCGGACCTCTCCGGCGGCCGCTAGACGTGGATGGGGTGGGAGGTCCGCCCGGAGGCCTGGTCGATCTCCTCGTGGGCCTTGGTCAGCAGCTGCATGGCGAGTTCGTTCAGCGCCCGCGCGCCGGCGATCTCCTCCCCGACCCGGGGCTGATTGGCGTCGGTCCGGTGCCGGCTCGCGTGGCCGTGCGCCCGTACCTCGCTGCCGTCGGGCAGGCGGACCATCGCAGCCGCGCGCGTGTGCTGGTCGTCCTCCGTGAACTCCATCTCGACGTGCCACCCCACGGTGGTGTGCATCATGACGATCACCTCCGGAACGCTTAGTTCCAGGGTGCTCCTCCCACCGGCCGCACGCACCCGCCTGGCGGGCCCCTATCCGGTGTGCAGCATCAGTCCGATCCCGACGACCAGCAGGCCCGCCGCCGCGATCCTCGGCGCCCCGAACTGCTCCTTGAAGAACACCGCCCCGATCGCCGCGCCCACGATGATCGACGACTCGCGCAGCGCCGCGATGGGCGCCAGCTCGGCCCTGGTCTGGGCCCACAGGACGAGCGCGTAGGCGGCGACGGACAGCGCGGCGCCGATCAGCCCGATCCCGGCGAAGGGCCGCAGGAGCGCGACGGTCTCCCCACGCCGGCGCCAGACGACGTACGCGGGGATGACCACCCCCTGCACCGCCATCAGCCAGGCGATGTACCCGAGGGAGGACCCGGAGGCGCGCACGCCCAGTCCGTCGACGACGGTGTAGACCGCGATGGTCAGCCCGGTCGCCAGGGCCGCTCCGATCGCCGCCCAGTCGGGCCGCCGCCCGCGCAGCCCCCACAGGGCGACGCCGGTGAGCCCCGCACAGGACACGGCGATCCCGGCCGCGGCCCACCCGTCGGGCACCTCGTGTGCGAAGAGGGCGGCGAGCAGGGTCACGACCAGTGGCGCGGTGCCCCGGGCGATGGGGTAGGCCTGCCCGAAGTCGCCCAGCCGGAAGGACGTCATCAGCAGGGCGTAGTAGGCGATGTGGACGGCGGCGGAGCCGAGCAGGTAGGGCCACGCCCCGGCCGCCGGGAACGCCACGAAGGGCGCGAGGGCCAGCCCGATGACCAGGCCGCCGCCCGAGATCAGCGCGAACCCGGCGGTCTTGTCGGTGATCTTGTGGGCGATGGCGTTCCAGCTGGCGTGGGTGACGGCGGCGAGCAGGACGGCGGCGGTGACCAGGGGGGTCACGAGGTGCGCTCGCGCACGTCCACCAGGGTGGCGTCGGCGTGGGCGACGAGGTCCCCGGGGGCCAGCGGGAACACGGTGTACGGCGTGCCGGCGGCGGCCCAGACGATGTCGTGCTCCAGCAGGGAGCGGTCGGCGAGAACCCGGGTCCGGGTCTTGTGCCCGAAGGGCGGCACGCCGCCGATGGCGTACCCGGTGGTCTCCCGCACGACGTCCACCTTGGCCCGGGTGACCTTGTCGGCGCCGAGCTCCTTGCGGACGAGTTCGAGGTCGACCCGGGAGGCCCCGTCCATGAGCACCAGAACGGGCACCCCGTCCGCGGCGAAGATCAGCGACTTGCAGATCTGGCTCAGCTCGCACCCGACGGCGGCCGCGGCCTCGGCGGCGGTACGGGTGGCATCGGGAAAGCGGCGGACCTGCGGTACGAGGTGTCCGAGCCCGAGCTCGCGCAGGGCCTCGGCGAATCGGGGGTGGGCTCCGGAGCCCTCGGCGTCAGTGGCGGCTGTCGTCGTCATGAGGGCACCGTAACGGTGCGTGTATCAGCCACGCGAATGGGTTCCGGCCAGGCCCGGAGACGGGAAGGCCGGGAGACGGGGAGGCCCGGAGACGGGGAGGCGGGGAGGCCGGGTGGCGGGAACGCGGAGAGACGGGAAGGCCGGTGAGGGTCCCCGTCCCCACGGAGCCCTCACCGGCCGGTTCTCGCGGCGCCCTGTCAGGCGCGGACCAGTTCCCTGTTCTCGTCGTCGCGGTCGGTGCGGGTGCGCAGCCCCTCGCCCTCCACGTCGACGTTGGGCAGCGCGCGGTCGAGCCACTTCGGGAGCCACCAGGCCTTGCGGCCGAGGAGGGCCAGGACGGCCGGGACGATGGCCATGCGGACGATGAACGCGTCGAAGAACACCGCGATCGCGAGGCCGAAGCCGATCATCTTGACCATCGACTCGGACGAGCCGATGAAGCCCGCGAACACGGCCATCATGATGACCGCGGCGGCGGTGACGACCCGCGCGCCGTGCCGGAACCCGGTGACGACGGCCTGGGCCGGCTTCTCACCGTGGACGTGGGCCTCCCGCATCCGGGTCACGAGGAACACCTCGTAGTCCATCGCCAGGCCGAAGACCACACCGACCATGAAGATCGGCATCATCGACATGACCGGCCCGGTCTGCTCGACCCCCATGAGGTCCGACAGCCAGCCCCACTGGAAGACCGCGACGACCGCGCCGAGGGCCGCCATCACCGACAGCAGGAAGCCGAGGGCCGCCTTCAGCGGGACCAGGATCGAGCGGAAGACCACGATCAGCAGCAGGAAGGCCAGGCCGACGACCAGCACCAGGTACGGCACCAGCGCGTCGTTGAGCTTCTCGCTGACGTCGATGTTCATCGCGGTGCTGCCGGTGACCAGGACGTTCGCGTCGGTGTCCGCCTTGATGTCCGCGCCCGCGTCCCGGATGCCGTGCACCAGGTTCTCCGTCGTGACGGAGGACGGCTTGGAGCCGGGGACGACGGTGATGGTGGCGGTGTCGCCGGCCTTGTTGGGCTGCGCCGGCGTGACCGTGACGACGTCCTTCAGGCCCTTGATCTCGTCGCCGGTCTCGGCGAAGACGGCCTTCGGGTCGTCGCTGTCCTTCGCGTCGACGACGACCATCAGCGGGCCGTTGAAGCCGGGACCGAAGCCCTCGGACAGCAGGTCGTAGGCGCGGCGCTGGGTGGTGGAGGTGGGCTGGGAACCGTCGTCGGGCAGGCCCAGTTCGAGGGAGGTCGCCGGGACGGCCGCCGCACCGAGGCCGATGACACCGAGCAGCAGGACCGCGACGGGGCGGCGGACGACGAAGCTCGCCCAGCGCGTGCCCAGGTTCGGCTTCTGCGGCCTGGCGGGCCTCTTCGCACGGCCGAGGAGCTTGCCCTTCTCCCCCATCGGCTTCACCTTGCGGCCCGCGTATCCGAGCAGGGCGGGGATCATCGTCAGGGCGATCAGCACCGCGATGGCCACGGTGCCCGCCGCGGCGACGCCCATCTTCGTCAGCATCGGGATGTTGACCACGGACAGGCCGACCAGCGCGATCACCACGGTCAGACCGGCGAAGACCACCGCGGAGCCCGCCGTGCCGACGGCCCGGCCGGCCGCCTCCTCGCGCTCGCGGCCCTCGGCCAGCTCGGCGCGATAGCGGGAGACGATGAACAGCGCGTAGTCGATGCCGACGGCCAGGCCGATCATCGTCGCGAGGGTGGAAGTGGTGGTGCCCAGGTCCAGCGCACTGGCCAGACCGGTGATCGCGGAGACTCCGATGCCGACGCCGATGAGCGCCGTCAGCAGGGGCAGCCCGGCCGCGACCAGCGAGCCGAAGGTGATGACGAGGACCACCGCGGCGACCGCGATGCCGATGACCTCGCTGGAGCCGGTGTGCGGGACGGCCTGGAGCGCGTCACCGCCGATCTCGACGGTCAGCCCGGCCTTGCGCGCGTCCTGCGCGCTGTCCTCCAGGGCGTCCTTAGCGGCGTCGTCCAGCTCCATGCCGGAGACCTTGTACGACACCTGCGCGTAGGCGATCGTGCCGTCCTTGCTCACGGCCTTCGCCCGGTACGGGTCGGTGACGCGGACGACCTCGGAGCCGTCGGACAGCTCCTTCACGGTGTCCTGGACCGTCGCCTTGTTGCCGGGGTCGGTCATCTTCTCGCCGTCGGGCGCCTTGAAGACGACGCGTGCGGTGGCACCGTCGGCGCTGGTGCCGGGGAAGCGCTGCTCCAGCAGGTCGAAGGCCTTCTGGGCCTCGGTGCCGGGGATGGAGAACGAGCTGTTGCCCGCGGCGGGGGCGCTGGCCGCGCCGACGCCGGCGAGGGTCAGCAGCGCGACCCATATCAGGGCGACGAAGTGCCGCCGCCGGAACGAGAGCCGGCCGATTTTGTACAGGAAAGTGGCCACGAGGGCGTACTCCCGGTCAGTCGTGGGGTCTTCAGGGCAGGGGTGATCAGCCCGACGACGTGAGCGGAGACGTCAGGTGGGGGCTAGCCGAGGGGGATTACTCGGTGGGCACGCCGAGGGCGGGGAGGACCACGGCGTCGATGTACGAGATGAGGAACCGCTGTGTCGGAGGCCGGTCGTCGATCAGCGTGCGGGTCGCGAACGCCCCGATGAGCATGTGGACGACGTAGTCCAGCGCGGGGCAGTCGGCACGGACCTCGCCTCGGTCGACGGCCCGCTGCACCACCCGGTGGAACTCCGCCATCTCCGGCTCCACGAGGAGTTCCTTGAACGCCTGGAGGAGGTCCGGGTTGGCGTGCACCGCCATGAACAGGCCCCGCATCAGCGCGGCGTTCTGCTGCATGGTGCAGTCGTCCTCACGGGTGGTGAGGGCGTGCAGGTCGCCCCGCAGGGACCCGGTGTCGATGTCGGCGATGTTGCCCGGCTTGTTGTGCCGGATCGCCTTCGCCACCAGCTCCGGCTTGCCGCCCCACTGGCGGTAGAGCGTGGCCTTGCTGGACCGGGTGCGGGCGGCCACGGCGTCCATGGTGAGGGCGTCGTAGCCGACTTCGCGGAGCAGGTCGAGCACGGCCGCATAGAGCTCGGCCTCACGCTCGGGGGTGATCCGGCTGCGACGCGCGGCGGCGACCTCGGTCATCCCTCTCACCACCCTGCTTCCGAACGACACGGTTTCGTACGTCACGAAGGTAGCGCACCCTCCAAGAAAACGAAACCGTTTCGTACGTGTCGCGGGTCACTGCCGGACATTCGTCCTGAGTTGCCCGGGTACGTCCCCCGGCAAAGCATGAGGACGTGACCTATCTGCGTCTGCCGCACCTCCATGACGACCTGCTGTGCTTCGTGGCCGAGGACGACCTCTGGCTCGCTCCGCTCGACGCCCCCGGCCGGGCCTGGCGGCTCACCGTCGACCGCACCAAGCTGGGCCACCCCCGCTTCTCGCCCGACGGCCGTCACCTCGCGTACACGAGCTGGCGCAGCCTGGTGCCCGAGGTCCACGTCGTCCCGGTGGACGGCGGCCCGGGCCGCCAGGTGAGCCACTGGGGCAGCGCCGACACCCGGGTCTGCGGCTGGACCCCGGACGGCGAGATCCTGGCCGTGGCCTCGCACGGCGAGCCGTTCTCCTACTTCACCTGGGCCTACAAGGTCTCCCCGGGCGGCGGCCCGGGCCGCAAACTGCCCTGGGGGCCCGTCTCCGACATCCAGGTCGCCGACATCGACGGAGAGCGCAGGTCCCTCCTGCTCACCGGCACCCCGCCGCACGAACCCGCCTCCTGGAAGCGCTACCGCGGCGGCGCCACGGGCCGGCTCTGGCTGCACGGCGAACGGCTGCTGGAGGGCCTGCGCGGCCATCTGCACTCCCCCATGTTCGTCGGCGGCCGCATCGCGTTCCTCTCCGACCACGAGGGCGTCGCCAACCTATACTCCTGCGCCTACGACGGCTCCGGGCTGCGCCGGCACACCGACCACGACGCCTTCTACGCCCGGCACGCCGCCAGCGACGGCACCCGGGTGGTGTACCAGTGCGCGGGCGACCTGTGGATCGTCGACGACCTGTCCCCGGACTCCGAGCCGCGCCGGCTGGACGTACGGCTGAGCGGGCCGCAGGCGGGGCGGCGCCCCTACCAGGTGGCGGCGTCCCGGCACGTCGACGGGCTCTCCGTCGACGAGACCGGGCGGGCCAGTGCCGTCGTCGTGCGCGGCAGCCTGTACTGGCTGACCCACCGGGACGGCCCGGCCCGCACCCTCACCGACACCCCCGGCGTCCGGGTGCGGCTGCCGGAGATGCTCGGCGGCAGCGGACGGGTGGCCTACGTGACCGACGCCGAGGGCGAGGACGCGATCGAGATCGCCTCACTGCCCCGGGCGAGCGGCGAACGGGCGCCCCGGCGCCTGGCCCCGGGCGGGCTGGGCCGCGTGCACGAGCTGGTCTCGGACCCGGCGGGCGAGCGGCTCGCGGTCGCCTCGCACGACGGCCGGCTGCTCCTGGTCGACGTCACGGAGGACTCCGGCGGCGGGGTCACCGAGCTGATCCGGTCGATCAACGGACCCGTGCGCGATCTCGCGTTCTCGCCGGACGGTGCGTGGCTCACCTGGTCCCACCCGGGCATCGGGCGGACGCTGCGGCAGATCAAGATGGCCCGGCTCGCCGACCGGCTGGTCGTCGACGTCACGGGCGGCCGCTTCGAGGACGAGAACCCGGTCTTCACGCGCGACGGCCGCTACCTCGCCTTCCTGTCCTGGCGGGGCTTCGACCCCGTCTACGACGTGCACACCGGAGACCTGTCCTTCCCGCTGGGCTGCCGCCCCTACCTCGTGCCGCTGTCCTCCGCGACGCCCTCCCCGTTCGCGGTGAACCCGGAGGGCCGCCCGGCCGCCGGGGGCCTGGACCCGGTCGAGGACGACGGCAACGGGGACAGCGGGGCCGTGACCGTCGAGGCCGAGGGGCTGGAGAGCCGTGTCACGCCGTTCCCGGTGGCCGCGTCCAAGTACTCGGCGCTGCGCCCGGTCGCGGGCGGCGGACTGGTGTGGCTGCGCTGGCCGATCTCGGGCGCCCTCGGCGAGACGTTCGCCAACCCGGACGACACCAGCGGCCGGCCGACCCTGGAGCACTTCGGCATCACCAAGGCCCGGAAAACCGAACTCGCCCAGCACCTGGACTGGTTCGCGGTCAGCGGCGACGGCAGCCGACTGGTGATCGTCGACGAGGGCGAGCTGCGGGCGGTCCCGGCCGACGAGCAGGGCGACAGCGACTCCACCGTGTGGATCGACGCACGCCGCATCCTGCACACGGTCGACCCGGCGGCGGAGTGGCGGCAGGCCTACGAGGAGGCCGGGCGGCTCATCCGGGCCTACTTCTGGGAACCGGGCATGTGCGGCATCGACTGGGACGGGGTGCTGGACCAGTACCGACCGCTGGTCGAACGGGTCGCCTCCCCCGACGAGTTCGCCGACCTGCTGCGCGAGGTCCTCGGCGAACTCGGCACCTCCCACGCCTACGTCACCGCCGCCCGGCGCAACGAGGGGCCGCCCCACTACCAGCGCAGGCAGGGCCTGCTGGGCGCCAACTTCGTGCGCAGGGACGGCGGCTGGACGGTCAAGCGGATCCTGCTCGGCGACTCCTCCGACTCCAAGGCCCGCTCCCCGCTGGCCGGTACGGGCATCCGCGAGGGCGCGGTCCTCACCCACGTCGACGGCCGCCCGGTGGACCCGGACGCGGGTCCTCATCCGCTGCTGGCCGGCGCGGGCGGTACGACGGTGGAACTGACCTTCACACCGCCCGGGGACGCGACGGGGGGCGGGGGCCCGGCCCGGCGGGTCGCCGTCGTCCCGCTGGTCGACGAGCGCCCGCTGCGCTACCAGGACTGGGTCGCCAAACGCCGTGCCGTCGTCCGCGAGTTGAGCGGCGGGCGCTGCGGTTACCTGCACATCCCGGACATGGGCGGTTCGGGCTGGGCGCAGTTCAACCGCGATCTGCGCATGGAGGTGTCCCGCCCGGCGCTGATCGTGGACGTGCGCGGCAACGCGGGAGGCCACATCAGCGAACTCGTCGTCGAGACGCTGAGCCGGACGATCCTCGGCTGGGACCTGACCCGGGACGCCCAGCCGGTGTCGTACGCCTCGAACGCGCCGCGGGGCCCGGTCGTGGCCCTGGCGGACGAGGCGACCTCCTCCGACGGCGACATGATCACCGCCGCGTTCAAGCTGCTGAAGCTGGGCCCGGTCGTGGGGCAGCGCACCTGGGGCGGTGTGGTCGGCATGACCGGCCGCCACGAACTGGGCGACGGCACGGTGATCACGGTGCCGATGAACGCGGCCTGGTTCGACGCCTACGGCTGGTCGGTGGAGAACAAGGGCGTCGACCCGGACCTCGACGTCCTGCGCACCCCGCTGGACTGGGCCGAGGGACGGCACGCCCAGCTGACCGACGCGGTGGAGCTGGCGCTCGGGCTGCTGGAGACCAACCCGCCGGCGACACCGCCGACCTACAGCGACGTACCGGACCGCTCCCGTCCGAAGCTGCCGCCCAGGGCGTGAACGCCCGTGCGGCACAAGGGGAAAGAGGCGCCCCGCTCGGGGGCGCCCCTGTCCTTCAGCGCGCAACGTCAGGCGTCGAAGTCCTGGTCGAAGCGGTCCTCCTGCTCGCGCTCACGGTCGCGGTGCGGCTCCGTGCGCTCACGGTCGCGCTGCGGCTGCGAGGGGTCCATGTCCTCGTCGCGCCGGCGCCCGCGGTCCTGCACCCGCTCGCGAGCCTGGTCCGCCTTCTGGCGAGCCTGGTTCTGCCACTGCTCGGACTTCTCCTGGAACTGGTCCTTCATACCCATGTGGGTTCACTCCCGTTGGGGGTGAGGGGATCTGGCTCGATCAGATTCACACGGGCCGTGACGCTGCGCATGTCGATCACTTACGGAGCGTAGTCCGCTGCTGTTCGTCGGCCGCTCCGCCGGCCCCGACCAGCCCCGTGCGCATGCCGGTCAGCCGGTCAGCGAACCGCCGCATCTCGCGCTGGCCCACCGTCCCGATGACCGCGGGCAGACAGCCCCGCACCCCCTGCATCCCGCGCAGCCACCACTGCCCGTACACATGGCTCGACCGGCGTTCGATCCCCTCCACGAGCCGGTCCACGGCCGGCCCCAGCGGATACGTCTTGTTGGACGGCCAGGGCAGCCGCTGCCTCAACTCCCGCATGACGTCGTCCTGGTCGGCCCCGCGCACCATGTCCGTGTCGGTCCACGACAGGTATCCGACGCCCACCTTCACGCCCCGGTGCCCGACTTCGGCCCGCAGGCTGTGCGCGTACGCCTCCACGCCCGACTTGGACGCGCAGTACGCGGTCATCATCGGCGCCGGGGTGATCGCGGCGAGGGACGCGATCTGCAGCAGATAACCCCGGCTGCGCAGCAGCGACGGCAGGAACGCCCGGCCGGTCACCGCCGAGCCGATCAGGTTGACCTCGATCACCCGCCGCCAGGACTCCGGGTCGGAATCGACGAAGGGCCCGCCGGTTGCGACACCGGCGTTGGCGACGACGATGTCGACCCGGCCGAAGCGCTCCTCGACCTCACCGGCCACGCGGACCATCGCCTCGTGGTCGGTGACGTCGGCGTGCCAGTGGTCACTGTCGCTGTGCAGCCGCGCGGAGACCTGCTTGAGCGCGTCCGGCTCCAGGCCGACCAGCGCCACCTTCACCCCGCGCGCGGAGAGCTTGCGGGCCAGCAACTCCCCTACGCCGCGCGCCGCCCCGGTCACCACGGCGACCTTGCCCTCGAGGCTCACCCTGCTCATGCGCTCTCCTCGGATACGACCTGGATGTGTGTGTGGACGAGTTCCCTGATGGTGCCGCTGACCAGGTCGGGCGCCTCGACGGGCGTCATGTGGCCGATGCCGGGCAGCTCGACGATCCCGGTGCACTGCGGCAGCGCGGCGGCCAGGGCACGGGCCTGCACCGGCGGTGTCAGCCGGTCCGCCGTACCGACGATCACGGCCGTGGGCACGTCCAGCTCCCGCACGCCGTGGTCGAGGTCCAGCAGGTCCAGCACCTGCGACCAGGCGTGGCGGACCTTGCGGGGGCAGGCGTGCACGATCCTGGCGCACGCCTCGATCATGTGCGGGGCCGAACCGGGGCCCATCGTGCCGTACTTGAGGATCCGGCGGGCCGGCGGCGTGACCGGCCCGAGCGGGGCACGGGAGCCGAGGATCCGCCGGGTCAGCCAGGTGCGCAACCGCCCGGCCCGCATCGGTACGACGGTGGAGGCCGCGACCAGCTGCGAACTGCCCGTGCTGCACAGCAGGACGGCGGCCGCGTGCGCCCGGAAGGCGGCCCTCGTGGAGGCCGCCATCACCGTCATGCCGCCCATGGAGTGCCCCGCGATCACTGCCTGTTCGCCGGGCGCGAGGGTGGCCGTGAGGACGGCTTCCAGGTCGTCGGCGAGCGCGTCGGCACTGCACGCCGGGCTCGCGGGGCTGCGCCCGTGGCCGCGCTGGTCGTAGGCGATGACCCGGTGGTCGGCCGCCAGGTCGCGGATCTGCGCCGCCCAGAAGGCGGTGGAACAGGTCCAGCCGTGGGCGAGGACGACGGCGGGCGCGCCCGGCGGCCCGTGGACCGCGACGTGCAGGCGGGCGCCGTCGGCGGAGACGGCGGTCAGTTCGCGCGCCGGGGCGGGCGGGGCGTACGGGCCGGAGTCGACGTGCAGGAGGCGGCTCACGCGTCCACCTCCGCCTTCTCCGCCGCGGCTGCC
Organism: Streptomyces sp. NPDC047880; assembly: GCF_040706515.1. Taxonomy (NCBI): domain Bacteria; kingdom Bacillati; phylum Actinomycetota; class Actinomycetes; order Kitasatosporales; family Streptomycetaceae; genus Streptomyces; species Streptomyces sp. NPDC047880. The sequence continues at coordinate 186,462 of NZ_JBEZOK010000010.1, forward strand.
TTCTTCGCCGCCGGCGCCCGCAGCACGTCGTACTCACCGAGGTCCACCCGCCGGGTCGCCCGCCGGAACTCCCCGGTGGTGCCCGGCCAGATGGTGGTGTTGCGGCCGCTCGCGTCGAGGTACCAGCTGGTGCAGCCACCGGTGTTCCACACGGTGCGCTTCATGCGCTCCTGCACCTTCTGGTTCCAGGTGCGCACGGCGTCCGGGCGGGCGTCCAGGGCGACCCGGCCCCCGAGGACGTCGAGCTGACGGACGTAGTCGGCGAGATAGTTCAGCTGGGACTCGATCATCAGGATCATCGAGGAGTTCCCGAGGCCGGTGTTGGGTCCGATGATCGTCATCCAGTTGGGGAAGCCGGCCGCGGAGGCGCCGCGCAGGGCCTCCATGCCGCCCTTCCACGCCTCGGCGAGGGTCCGCCCGTCGGCGCCCACCACCCGCTCGGCGATGGGCATGTCGGTGACGTGGAAGCCGGTGCCGAAGACGATCGCGTCCACCTCGGCCTCACTGCCGTCGGCGGCGACGAGGGTCGAGCCGCGGACCTCGGTCAGCCCGCTCGCGACAACGTCCACATTCGGCTGGGCGAGCGCCGGGTAGTAGTCACTGGACAGCAGGATCCGCTTGCAGCCGATGCGGTAGTCCGGGGTGAGCTTCGCCCGCAGGGCCGGGTCCTTGATGGCGCGGGCCATGTTGCGCCGGGCCAGGTCCTCGACGAACCCGAGCTGCTTGGGGTGCTTGGTGAACGCCTGGACCTGCAACTCGCGGATGCCCCACAGCAGTCCGCGCCTGAGCTGCGAGGTGAAGGGCAGCTGCCGGTGCAGCCACCGCTCGGCGCCGCTGATGTTCCGGTCGACGCGGGGCATCACCCAGGGCGGGGTGCGCTGGAACAGGGTGAGCCGCGAGACGTCGGGCTGGATCGCCGGCACGATCTGCGCGGCCGAGGCGCCGGTGCCCACCATCGCCACGCGCTTGCCGCGCAGGTCGTAGTCGTGGTCCCAGCGGGCCGAGTGGAACACCTTGCCCGGGAAGGACTCCAGCCCGGGGATGTCGGGCACCTTCGGGTCGGACAGCGGGCCCGTGGCCGACACGACCAGGTCCGCCGACAGGTTCCCGCTGCTGGTCTCGATGTCCCAGCACAGCCGCTCGCCGTTCCAGGTCATCCGCTTCACCTCCGAGTCGAAGCGGAGGTGCGGCCGCAGCCGGAACACGTCCGTCACGTGCTCCAGATAGGCGCGGATGTGCTCCTGCCCCGAGAAGGTGCGCGGCCAGTCGGGGTGGGGGGCGAAGGAGAAGGAGTAGAGGTGCGACGGCACGTCGCACCGGCATCCCGGGTAGCTGTTGTCCCGCCAGGTACCGCCGACGCTGCCCGCCCGCTCCAGGACGACGAAGTCGGTGACACCCTCACGGCGCAGCCGCACGGCCGCCCCCAGCCCGCCGAAACCGGACCCGACCACCGCGACCCGCACATGCTCGTGTTCACGCTCGCCCACGCCGACACCTCCACACACCACGAGAACCGTGCCAGTGAACACTGGCGCAATGGGAGCGTAGGGCAGTGGCGTACTGATGGGTAGGGGGCGGGACAAGGAAGTTACCCGCAGTACGCCTTAAGGTGCCCAGGTGGCCGAGAAGCGTGAATACCGCATGGAAGAGCTGGCCCGCCTCGCCGGGATCACGGTGCGCACCCTGCGCTTCTACCGCGAGCGCAAACTGATCCCACCGCCCCGCCGCGAGGGCCGCATCGCCTGGTACGACGACCACCACCTGGCCCGGCTGCGCACGATCACCGCCCTGCTGGAACGCGGCCACACCCTCAACGGCATCGCGGAACTGGCCGAGGCGTTCGACCACGGCCGGGACGTCGGCGACCTGCTCGGCGTCGGCGGCCCCACCGAGGAGGAGCCGGTCCACCTCACACCCGAGGAACTCGCCGACCACTTCGCGGGCGAGGCCACGCCGGAGAACCTCGCCGCCGCCATGGAACTCGGCTACCTCGGCACCGACGGCGAGGAGATCGTCCACATCAGCCGCCGCCTGCTCGACGTCTCGTCGGCCCTCGTCCACGAGGGCATCCCCCTCGCGGAGGTCCTCCAGGCGGCCGCCCAGGTCCGCACCCACGCCGACGCCCTGGCAGACCTCTTCACCGACCTGGTCACCCGCCACGCCACCCCCGAGGACCTCCCCCGCCTGCGCCCCCTGGCCCGAAGCGTGGTGGAGGCGGAACTGTCGCTGGCACTGGACCGGAGGATGCGAAGGCCCTAGCGGTCGTAGACGACGGTCACGGGCGCGTGGTCGGACCACCGCTCGGCGTGCGTGGCGGCCCGCTCCACGAATGCCTTCACCGCGCGCTCGGCGAGCCCCGGGGTGGCCCCGTGGTAGTCGATCCGCCATCCCGTGTCGTTGTCGAAGGCCCGCCCCCGGTACGACCACCACGAGTACGGCCCCTCGGTGTCCGGGTGCAGGGCGCGGACGACGTCGACGTACCCGCCGTCGGCCGCGTCGAAGACCCGTCCCAGCCACTCCCGCTCCTCGGGCAGGAAGCCGGAGCTCTTCTGGTTGCCGCGCCAGTTCTTCAGGTCGGCCCGCTGGTGGGCGATGTTCCAGTCGCCGCAGACCAGCACCTCGCGGCCCTCGGCGGCGGCACGCTCGCGCAGCCCCTTCAGATAGGCGAGGAACTCGCCCATGAAGCGTTCCTTCTCGTCCTGCCGCTCGGTGCCGACCTCGCCGGAGGGCAGGTAGAGGGACGCGACGGTGACTCCGGGCAGGTCGATCTCCACGTACCGCCCGCTGCCGTCGAACTCTTCCGATCCGAACCCGATCCGCACCCGGTCGGGCTCGCGGCGGCTGTACAGGGACACCCCGGCCCGTCCCTTGGCGGCGGCCGGCGCGTGCACCACGTGCCACCCCTCGGGCGCGCGGACGTGCTCCGGCAGCTGCTCCGGCTCGGCCCGCACCTCCTGGAGGCACAGCACGTCGGCTTCCGTCCCCGCGAGCCACTCCACGAAGCCCTTCTTCGCGGCGGCGCGCAGCCCGTTCACATTCACAGAGGTCACTGTCAGCAAAACACTCTCCTCGACATCACAGGCGACCCCATCGGCAGGACCCGTTGTCGGAGGTCACAGTGAGCACCCCGGCACGATACCGGCACGCTGGACGAGGTCCAGTTCCGGATCGAATACGGTAGCGGCCATGCACATACGCCGGGTCTCCTTCGACCACCCCGACGCCGTGAAGCTGAACGACCAGGTCCAGGCCGAGTACGCGGTCCGCTACGGCGACGACGGCGATGCCACGCCCATGGCCGCCGCGGACTTCGAGCCGCCGAACGGCGTCTACCTGATCGCGTACGACGAGCACGGCACCCCCGTCGCCTCCGGCGGCTGGCGCGCCCAGGACTCCAACGGCGCGGGCAACCTCGACGGCGACGCCGAGCTCAAGCGCATGTACGTGGTCGACGGCATGCGCGGCCGTGGCCTGGCCCGCCGCATCCTGGCCGCCCTGGAGGAGGACGCCCGCTCGGCCGGCCGCGTCCGCATGGTCCTGGAGACCGGCACCAAACAGCCGGAGGCCATCGCCCTGTACACGTCCAGCGGCTACGAGCCGTGCGCCAAGTTCGGCTACTACCGCTGCCACGAGGCGAGCCGCTGCTTCGCCAAGGACCTGCGCCCGGCCGGCTGACGGGCACTCAGCGACGGCTCCGGTTGTGGCCCGTGTCACGCGGCGCGGGCCGCACGCCCGTCGCCCATCGCCCGGGGCCTGAACATACGTCAGAGCCCGGTCGGTTTCCCGACCGGGCTCTGAGCTGCGTGGACCTGAGGGGATTTGAACCCCTGGCCCCCTCGATGCGAACGAGGTGCGCTACCGGACTGCGCCACAGGCCCTTGCAACGAGTGAAACTCTAGCACCCCGATCGGCCTGCTTGGAAATCCGTTCCCCAGGGGCGGTCACCTGCGGCTTCGCGGCGCTACTCGTTGGCCGCCCGGGGGCGCCCGCCGTCCTCGTACTGGTCGAAAAGCGGGGTGCGGCCGCGCTCCCGGGCCCGCCGGGCGGAGGCGGCCCGGCGGGCGTCGGTGCGCCCGTCGTCCTCGCCGCCGCCGGCGTCCTGGGCGGGCGGGTGCGGCTCCTCCGGGCGGTCGGCGCCGGAGTCGCTCTCCGCGTCCGGGGTCACGGTGCTCGACCTCGCCGAGCTCCAGGTGTCGGGGGCGCCGAGGTCCACGTCGCTGGTGGCCCGCGGGGCGACCGGGGCCGTCACGTACGTCGGCAGCGGCACCGGCACCGGATCCCAGCTGTCGCCGCCCTGCCCGGGCCGCCGCTGGCGCTCGCGCTGCTGGTCGACCCACTCCGCGTGGTCGGTCTGCTCGACGAGGGCGCGCCGGTCCGCCGCGAGGGCCGACAGGCCGGGGTCGGCCACCGGCTCGGGCCCCTCCTCCGGCTCGGCGCCCTCCTCCTCGGCCAGGACACGCCGACGGGGCTGGCGCTGCCGCTCGCGCAGGCGCTGGGCCGCCGCCTCGGCCATGCGGCGGTCCATCTGGTAGGCGAAGCGGCGGCGCTCCTGGGAGCGCAGATAGGCGATGTAGACGCTGAGCATGATCGCGGGCACACCGGGGGCCCACAGGAACGCGAGCCCTCCGACGGCGGCGACGATCGCGCCGAGGGTGAAGGCGAGGAACAGCATGGTGGTGGTGCGCCGGCGGCGCGCGAGCACCTTCGAACGCCGGGCTCGCGCCGCAGCCGCCTGGTTCGCCTGCGCCGAGGCGCTCCGGCGGTCGGCGGGAACCCGCTCCCGGGGGCGCCCGGAGCGCGCCGCGTCGGGTGCGGGCGCCTGCGGGGCCTGCGATTCGAAGGTCGCCGGGCGGGCCGGCTGCCCCGGGGCGGGTGACGGTACGGGTACCTGGGTCTGCGGACGGGTCTTGGACACGGCGAAGGCCCGGACGTCCACCGAGTCGGTGACGGCATCCGGGTCGTCGGCGTCCTGCTCCCCCTCGTCGGTGGAGCGCGCCCGCAGGTCCTTGGCGTACCGGCGCTCCATTCCCGCCCGTCCGGACAGCAGCCGGATGGCGGTGCTGAAGCGTTCCGTCGGACGGGCCTCGTTCAGCTCGTCCTGCCTACGGAGCCACATCGGCACCAAGTAGGCGGCCCAGGCCCCGACAATGACTGCGTAGATGAGGCCGCTGCTGCTCACGTCTCACACCGTAGAGGGGTTTGTGTGAGGCCATCTGCCAATTGAGCCGGTGTGTCGCACGATCTGGCTGATATTTCGAACTTTTTTTGCGACCGATGCGATCAGCAGACCACCCGGGCCGGGAATTCATTGCCCCGAGACGGTCACCGCTCGATCAATTTCGAACATGTATTCAATTTCCGGGGTGCTGCCGCATTCCCGGATTACTCCGCGATCGCGACCGGTGCCAGCGCCTCAGCAGCCCGTCCGGGACTTCCTCGGCCGTGAGGGCGAAGACGAGATGATCGCGCCATGCTCCGTCGATGTGGAGATAGCGCGGCCGCAGCCCCTCCTCGCGGAATCCGAGTTTCTCCACGACCCGGCGGCTGGGCCCGTTCTCCGGGCGAATGCAGACCTCGATGCGGTGCAGCCCGACCGTGCGGAAACAGTGGTCCACGACGAGCGCCACCGACGTCGGCATCACCCCGCGCCCGGCCACCGACTCGTCCACCCAGTACCCGACGTGCCCCGAGCACATCGAGCCCCAGGTGATCCCGGCGACCGTCAACTGCCCGACCAGCCGCCCCTCGTACTCGATGACGAAGGGCAGCATCCGGCCCGCGTTCGCCTCCGCCCTCAGATGGCGGACCATCTGGCGGAAGGTCGGGCGGTGCGTCACCGGCCCGCCCGGCGTGGGCGGCGGGATCGTCGCCTCCCAGGGGCGCAGCCAGTCGCGGTTGCGCCGGTTGACCTCGCGCCAGGCCCGCTGGTCGCGCAGCTTTATCGGCCTGAGGACGATGTCACCGTCCCTCAGCTCCACGGGCCAGGATGGGCTGTTCAGCTCGCACCCCCACTGCCGGGTCTGGGGTGGTCGCCGCCCCGGAGCTGTTCGACGGCGTGGACCAGCAGCGGCTCCAGGACGGCGAGGCCGTCCTTCACCCCGCCGCTGGAGCCGGGCAGATTGACGATCAGCGTGCCGCCCGCCACACCGGCCAGGCCCCGGGAGAGCGCCGCGGTCGGCACCTTCTGGCGGCCGTACGCCCGGATGGCCTCGGCGATGCCCGGCACCTCGTGGCCGATCACACGGCGGGTCGCCTCGGGGGTGCGGTCGGTGGGCGAGATGCCCGTGCCTCCGGTGGTGACGATGACGTCGTAGCCGGCGTCGACACCGGCGCGCAGGGCGGCCTCCACCGGGTCGCCGTCGGGGACGACCTGCGGGCCGTCGACCTCGAAGCCGAAGCCCTTCAGGCCGTCGGAGACCATCGGGCCGCCCTTGTCCTCGTAGATCCCGGCGGCGGCCCGGTTCGAGGCCGTGACGACGAGAGCGCGGTAGGTCATGAGCGGCTCCAGTCGCCCGACTTGCCGCCCGTCTTCTCCTCAACCCGTACGTCCGTGATGACCGCTCCCTTGTCGACCGCCTTGACCATGTCGATCACGGTGAGCGCGGCGACGGAGACCGCGGTGAGGGCCTCCATCTCGACGCCCGTGCGGTCCGTCGTCTTCACGGTGGCCAGGATCTCCACGGCGTCGTCCGCGACCGACAGGTCCAGTTTCACACCGGACACCGACAACGGGTGACACAGCGGGATCAGGTCGGGGGTGCGTTTGGCGCCCATGATCCCGGCGATCCGCGCGGTCGCGAGGGCGTCGCCCTTGGGCACGCCCTCGCCGCGCAGCAGCTCGATCACACGGGGCGAGACGAGGACGCGCCCGCTGGCCCGTGCCGTGCGCGCGGTCACGTCCTTCTCCGACACGTCGACCATGCGAGCGGCGCCCGCCTCGTCGATGTGCGTCAGCCGGTCCGGCGTACGGCCGTCGTGCGGGAATGGGTCCTGCGTGCTCATGCTGTGTGGCGCTCCCGGTCCGGGCCCGTCGCGGTGCGGCGCACGGGCCTGTTGTGCGCGACACGGTACCCCCAACCAGCGGCTATCGGCCGAGCAGGACCACTTCGACCTCGGTGCCGGGCTCGACGGAGACCGTGTCCTCGGGGACGGCGATCAGGGCGTCCGCGTGGGCGAGGGCCGCGACCAGATGGGACCCGGCGCCGCCGACCGGCGTGACCTTGCCGTCGGCGTAGGTACCGCGCAGGAACTGCCGGCGGCCCTTGGGGCTGGTCAGCGGCTTGTCGGCGGACAGCGTCGCCCGGGTCGTCGGACGGTGGACGTCCTCGAGTCCCATGAGGGTGCGGATCGCGGGGCGGACGAACAGCTCGAAGGAGACGTACGACGACACCGGGTTGCCGGGCAGGGCCAGCAGCGGGGTGTGGTCGGGGCCGATGGAGCCGAAGCCCTGGGGCTTGCCGGGCTGCATGGCGAGCTTGCGGAACTCGATGCCGCTGCCCGCCTCGTCCTCGTCCGCGACGTGGGACAGGGCCTCCTTGACCACGTCGTACGCACCGACACTCACGCCGCCGGTGGTGACCATCAGGTCGGCGCGGACCAGTTGGTCCTCGATGGTGGAGCGCAGGGTCTCGGCGTCGTCGGCGACGGCGCCCACGCGGTAGGCGATGGCGCCGGCGTCGCGGGCGGCCGCGGTGAGGGCGAAGCTGTTGGAGTCGTAGATCTGACCGGTGCCCAGTTCGGTGTCGGGCTGGACGAGTTCGCTGCCGGTGGAGAGCACCACCACCCGCGGGCGCGGGCGTACGCGGACCGTGCCGCGGCCGATCGCGGCGAGCAGGGAGATCTGGGGCGGGCCGAGGACGGTGCCGGCCGCCAGGGCGCGGTCGCCGGCCTTCACGTCACTGCCCTTCGCGCGCACGTGCGCGCGGGCCTCGGCCGGGCGGTACACCAGGACGTGCCCGGTGGCACCCTCCGGGGCCAGGCTGCGGGCGCGCATGCCGTGGACCGGGCCCTCGCCGAGGCCGCCGTCGGTCCACTCGACGGGCACGACCGTCTCGGCGCCGGGCGGCAGCGGGGCGCCGGTCATGATGCGGGCGGCCTGGCCGGGGCCCACATGGAGCAGTTCGGCCTGGCCCGCGGCGACGTCCCCGACGACCTCCAGGGCCGCCGGGAACTCCTGGCTCGCGCCCGCGACGTCCGCGACCCGTACCGCGTAGCCGTCCATCGAGCTGTTGTCGAAGGGCGGCAGGGACACCGGCACCGTGATGTCCTCGACGAGGACGCAGCCCTGGGCGTCGAGCAGGTGCAGCTCGATGGGTTCCAGGGGCCGGACGGTGACGAGGATGTCCTCCAGGTGCTCGTCCACCGACCAGAGGTGGTCGGGGCCGATGTGGTCCTGGCCGGTGACGTGGGGCGCGGCGCTGCTCAACGTGCTACATCTCCTCGGCTACGTAACTGCGAAGCCAGGTCCGGAAGTCCGGGCCCAGGTCTTCACGTTCGCATGCGAGTCGGACAATGGCACGCAGGTAGTCCCCGCGGTCGCCGGTGTCATAGCGGCGGCCCTTGAAGACGACGCCGTGCACGGGGCCGCCGATCTTCTCGTCCTCAGCGAGCTGCTGGAGGGCGTCGGTGAGCTGGATCTCGCCGCCGCGGCCCGGCTCGGTCCGGCGCAGTATCTCGAAGACGTGCGGGTCGAGGACGTAGCGGCCGATGATGGCGTAGTTGGACGGGGCGTCGGCCGGGTCGGGCTTCTCGACGAGGCCGCTGATCCGGACGACGTCGCTGTCCTCGGTGGTCTCCACGGCCGCGCAGCCGTAGAGGTGGATCTGCTCCGGGGCGACCTCCATGAGCGCGATGACGCTGCCGCCGCGCTGCTCCTGGACCTCGACCATGCGCTGCAGCAGCGGGTCGCGGGGGTCGATGAGGTCGTCGCCGAGGAGGACCGCGAAGGGCTCGTCGCCCACGTGCGGGGCGGCGCACAGGACGGCGTGACCGAGGCCCTTGGGGTCACCCTGGCGGACATAGTGCATGGTCGCGAGGTCGCTGGACTCCTGCACCTTGGCCAGACGGCCGGCGTCGCCCTTCTTCTGGAGAGCCGACTCCAGCTCGTAGTTGCGGTCGAAGTGGTCCTCGAGGGGGCGCTTGTTGCGGCCCGTCACCATGAGGACGTCGTCGAGACCCGCCGCGACGGCCTCCTCGACCACGTACTGGATCGCGGGCTTGTCGACGACCGGCAGCATTTCCTTGGGAGTGGCTTTGGTGGCCGGCAGAAACCGGGTGCCGAGGCCTGCTGCGGGAATGACAGCCTTGCTGATCCGAGGGTGCTGAGTCATGTGCGCCACCCTATCCGGTGCCTTTGCATGGAATCTGCGGCTCCGGTTCATAGGCGCTCATATGAGTGTATTGCCATAGTACGGGAGCGACCATTGAGGCCTATCGCACGTCCGGGCGAGCCTGACAAGCGGAGTTTGCGACGCGAGTTCCTCGCGGTGAGGAGCAGGTTGACGGCGGATGACCTGCGGGATACGTCGGCCGCGCTGGCCGGGCGAGCGCTGGAGCTGCCCGAGTTGGCGGGAGCCGGCACGGTCGCGGCGTATGTCTCCGTGGGGAGTGAACCCGGCACCCGCGCGCTCCTGGACGCTCTGCGCGCCCGGGGCGTACGCGTGCTGCTTCCGGCTCTGCTGCCCGACAACGACCTCGACTGGGGCGTGTACGAGGGGGAGGAGTCGCTCGCCCGGATCCGGCACGGCGGCAGGATGGCCCTCTTCGAGCCCGCGGGCGAGCGCCTCGGGCCGGACGCCGTGACCACCGCCGACGCCGTGCTGCTGCCGGGGCTCGCGGTGGACGCCCGCGGGATGCGGCTCGGCCGGGGCGGCGGCTCGTACGACCGGGTCCTGGCACGGCTCGAGCGGGCGGGCGCGCATCCGGCCCTGGTGGTGCTGCTGTACGACTCCGAGGTCGTCGGGCACGTCCCGGAGGAAGCGCACGACCGGCCGGTGCACGCGGTGGTGACCCCGTCCGGCGTACGGCGGTTCCGCCACGAGCCCTGACACCGGGGCCCTGGTGCAGCGGGCCTCGGTTGCGGATACGGAAGCGGCCCTCCACGCGTGCGTGGAGGGCCGCTCGTCCTACGGGCGTCGGTGACTCACGGCTTGAGCACCAGCTTGTCGGCCGTGCCCTTCTCGACCGCCTGGTCCGAGAAGGCCCACGGCAGCAGTTCGCCGTCGGCCCACTTGTCGGTCTGGTCGACGTAGTGGGCGCTGTAGGCGTGCCCCGAGGCACCGGTGAGGTTGATCCACTTCGACTTGTCGAGGTCGCCGAGGTTCACCACCATCCGCATGGACGGCACCCACACCACCCCGTAGCCGCCGGCCGCGTTCCAGCCGGTCGCGTTGACCGTGGCCTCGCCGCCGCCGAGCTCCCACGGACCGCGGTTGAGGGCGTACTGGACGAAACCGGGGCCCGCGGTGCCGAGGGTCTGGTTCTTCAGGAACAGGCGGTGCAGCCGGCCCCAGCTCCAGGAGTCGATGTCCTTGCCGAGCTTGGCGGTCAGCTCCCAGCGGGCGTCGATCATGGCCCGCTTGAACAGCTGGTCGCGGTTGACGGCGCCGGGGCGGCTGTTGCTCACCTTCGGCGTCTTCCACCAGTCGCTGTCGGGCTGGTTCATGAGCCCCCGCACCACCTCGAACCAGCGGTCACCGCCGTCCGGCTGCGCCCGCTCGGGGTCGCGCTGGCCGCACTCGCGGACCTTCTCGGCCTCGTCGGCCGGGCCCGTGGTGTTGACCGGCTCGACCCACAGGCACTGCCCCCTGGGCCGCAGCTCCTTGGGCAGCTTGTTGCCGAAGGCGAGCTTGAGGACGTTGCGCCAGACCGCGTTGAAGTAGGCCGCCGCCGCGGAGTCGGCGTCCTGGGTGTAGTCCCAGCCCTCCAGGAGCTTCTGCGCCTCGCGGACGTCCTTGTTCTCCGGGTCGATCTTCAGCAGCGTGGGCACCAGCAGCCGCGCGACCTCGCTGCTGTTGTCCAGCTGCATCTGGCGCATGTCGTCCGTGGAGATCTTGCCGCCGTCCTTGATCTTCGACTGGATCAGGTCGGTGATCCGCTGGCTGCGCGCGCCGTAGCCCCAGTCCGCGGTGAGCGTGTACGGGTACTTGTCCGGATCGATCACGGCCTGGTTGGCGGTGACGATGTAGCCGCGATCCGGGTCGAACTCGTAGGGCAGCGCGTCCTGCGGGATGTAGCCGGTCCAGCGGTACGCCGGGTCCCAGCCGGGCGCCGGGACGGAGCCGTCGTCCTTCTTCGCGCGCGTCGGGATCTTCCCCGGCAGCGTGTAACCGATGTGGTTCTCGTTGTCGGCGTAGATCAGGTTCTGCGAGGGCACCTCGAACTGCGCGGACGCCTTGCGGAAGTCGGTCCAGTTCTTCGCCTTGCCCATGGCGAAGACGGCGTCCATGGTGGCGCCGGGCTGCAGTGCGGTCCAGCGCAGCGCGACGCCGTAGCCGTCGCCCCGGTCGGGCGCGGCGGTGTCGACGGTGGCCTTCTTGCCGACCTTCACGAGCTCCTCGTCGCGGTCGGACAGGAGGGGACCGTTGTTGGTCTCACGCACGACGATCTTCTTGGGGGAGCCCCCGGCGACCTTGATGGTCTCCTCGCGCGTCGTGAATGGCTTGATCTTGCCGTCGTAGAGGTAGCCGTCGCCGGTGATCTTCTCCAGGTAGAGGTCCGTGACGTCCACGCCGGAGTTGGTCATGCCCCAGGCGATGTCCTGGTTGTGACCGATTATCACGCCCGGCATACCGGCGAAGGTGTAGCCGCTCACGTCGTACTGGCACGCGCTGGAGACGCTGCGGCAGTGCAGGCCCATCTGGTACCAGACGGACGGCAGGGAGGGCGACAGGTGCGGGTCGTTGGCCAGCAGCGGCTTGCCCGTGATGGTGTACTTCCCGCCGACGACCCAGGAGTTGGAGCCGATGCCGTCGCCGTTGACGCCGACGGCCGGCGGGAGGTCGTCGAGGACCCGCGTCAGGCCGCCGAGCTGACTGTCCAGACCCGAGGTGCCCGATGCGGCGCCGCCCGTGCCGGAGGCCGTTCCGCCTGTACCGGAGCCGGTGCCGCCCGTACCGGAGCCGGTGCCGCCCGTGCCGGAGGCGCCGGACGCCGCGCCCGTGGAGGTGCCGCCGGTGCCGTTCGCCCCGGAGGCGCCGCCCTGTGCGAACGCCTCGGTCAGTTCGTCGTACCGGCCCTCCTGCACGATCGCCTTGTTCCGGCTGTACGGGTACTTCGGGTACAGGTCGGCGATCTGCTTCGGGCCCAGGCGGCTGGTCAGCAGGGCGCGGTCGATCTCGTCCTGCATGTTGCCGCGCAGGTCCCAGGCCATCGCCTTCAGCCAGGAGATCGAGTCGACCGGGGTCCACGCCTGCGGCCTGTAGTCGTTGGTGAAGCCCAACGCGGCGTACTCCAGCGAGATGTCCTCGCCGTCCTTGCCCTGGAGGTAGGAGTTGACACCCTTGGCGTAGGCCTGGAGGTACTTCTTCGTGGTGGCCGACAGCTTGGTGTCGTACTCCTGCTGGGCGACCCGGTCCCAGCCGAGGGTGCGCAGGAACTCGTCGTTGTCGACCTGGCTCTTGCCGAACATCTCCGAGAGCCGGCCGGAGGCCATGTGGCGGCGGACGTCCATCTCATAGAAGCGGTCCTGCGCCTGGACGAAGCCCTGCGCCATGAACAGGTCCGCGTCGGAGGAGGCGTAGATCTGCGGGATGCCGTAGTTGTCGCGTTTGACCTCGACGGGGCCGGAGAGGCCCTTCAGCGTCAGGGTGCCCTTGGTCTGCGGGAAGGAGGCCCGGACCGTACTGATGGACCAGTACGACCCGTACGCCACACCCCCGATGAGGGCCAGCACCAGGACGAGCACGATAAGTCGGGCTTTGCGCCCCTTTCTCCTGCCGGACTTGCCGGGCTGCTGACCCGTGGAGGCGGTGGTGTCGGTGGGCATCGCTGTCCTTGCTGTCCTAACGCGAGCGGCAGGTTCGGCTGTGCTTTTAACTGAGCGCTGGAGCAACGATAGGCGCAGGGCCCTGCGCGCCTTGACGCGGAGTCGGGAACCGGCACGGACTGACGTTCGATCCCGGCCCCGGAAGCGTCAAGAAATCGTCAAGAGTTAGGTAAGGTAACGAAGTAGTTGGCGCGCTGCGCCACAGCTTCATGTGCGATGTACGTGATCACGTGAGCCCGTGCGCGCGTGCGTGCGGGCCAGGGAAGGATTCGGCCGCTGACTGTTCACCACCTCAACCAGCTCCTGCTCGTCTGCTCGCTCGTCCTGCTCGTCGCCGTCGCAGCGGTACGGATCTCCTCGCGCAGCGGGCTCCCCAGCCTGCTCGTGTACCTGGGGATAGGCGTCGCCATGGGCCAGGACGGCGTGGGCGACATCCACTTCGACAACGCCGAGCTGACCCAGGTCATCGGATACGCAGCCCTGGTCGTGATCCTCGCCGAGGGCGGCCTGGGCACGAAGTGGAAGGAGATCAAACCGGCCCTGCCGGCCGCCACGGCACTGGCGCTGGCCGGTGTCGCGGTGAGCGTCGGGGTCACGGCGTCGGCCGCGCACTATCTGATCGGGCTGGAGTGGCGTCAGGCGCTCATCATCGGGGCGGTCGTCTCCTCGACGGACGCGGCGGCCGTGTTCTCGGTGCTGCGCAAGATCCCCCTGCCCGCGCGCGTGACGGGCACGCTGGAGGCGGAGTCCGGCTTCAACGACGCTCCGGTGGTCATCCTCGTGGTGTCCCTGTCCACGGCGGGTCCGGTCGAGCACTGGTACACGCTGCTGGGCGTGATCATGCTGGAGCTGGCCATCGGCGCGGCCATCGGGCTCGCGGTGGGGTGGCTGGGCTCCTGGGGTCTGCGGCACGTGGCGCTGCCCGCGTCCGGCCTCTACCCGATCGCCGTGATGGCGATCGCCGTGGTGGCGTACGCGGCCGGCGCCCTGGCACACGGCAGCGGCTTCCTCGCGGTGTACCTCGCCGCGATGGTGATGGGCAACGCGCGGCTCCCGCACTGGCCGGCCACACGCGGGTTCGCCGACGGGCTCGGCTGGATGGCCCAGATCGGCATGTTCGTCCTGCTCGGCCTGCTGGTCACGCCGCACGAGCTGGGCGACGACATCGTGCCCGCGCTGGTCATCGGGCTGGTGCTGACCATGGTGGCGCGACCGCTCAGCGTGGTGCTCTGCCTGTCGCCGTTCCGGGTGCCCTGGCAGGAGCAGGCCCTGATGTCCTGGGCGGGGCTGCGCGGGGCCGTGCCCATCATCCTGGCGACCATCCCCATGGTGCAGGGCGTCGACGCCAGCCGCCGGATCTTCAACATCGTCTTCGTGCTGGTCGTCGTCTACACCCTGGTCCAGGGCCCGACGCTGCCCTGGCTCGGCCGCAAGCTGCGCCTCGGCGACGGTTCGGAGGCGGCCGACCTCGGCATCGAGTCGGCGCCGCTGGAGCGGCTGCGCGGGCATCTGCTGTCCGTGGCGATCCCCGGCGAATCGAAGATGCACGGCGTGGAGGTGGCCGAGCTGCGGCTGCCGCACGGCGCCGCCGTGACGCTCATCGTGCGCGGTGGCGAGTCCTTCGTTCCGCTGCCGACGACGATTCTGCAGCGGGGGGACGAGCTCCTCGTGGTCGCCACGGACCCGGTCCGGGACGCCACCGAGAGCCGGCTCCGGGCCGTGGGGCGCGGCGGCAAGCTGGCCGGCTGGCTGGGGACGGGCAGGGCGAGCGCCTGAGGGGGTTCGGGCGGGGGCACGCTGAGGCGGGGTGGCCAGGGCGGGTGCGCTAGGGCCGGGGGCGCATTGGGGCATGCGGCACGCTGGGCCGCGGAGGCACGCCGGGGCGTTTTGTCCCTTTTGTGATTCACAGGGTGGCAGCCCCATGGTGCTCACTTTCACAGGCTCACCCCACCTTGATCCCTGTACGATGAAGGCGTAATCCAGATCGAACCAACTCTGCCTGACGCAGAGCTGGCGCGACCGTATGGCGGTCGGGACATCCCTCCTCACCGGGCCCCGGCATCTACCGCAGTTCCGCGCAAGAGGACAGCTCTCGGCGCCGCCCGCTACGGGGGCCGCGCTACCAGGCGGCAGAAAGGCACGGGCCGTGGCATCCACGGTCACCTCGGAGACGTCGGAGAACCCGACGGCTTCCACCCGCCCGGGATACGGCCGGCTGCTGCGCACCCGCGGCGCCTGGACGTTCCTGCTCCCCGGCTTCGCGGCGCGCCAGCCGTTCGCGATGCTGACGATCTCCATC
The DNA here is from genome assembly GCF_040706515.1 of Streptomyces sp. NPDC047880. Taxonomy (NCBI): domain Bacteria; kingdom Bacillati; phylum Actinomycetota; class Actinomycetes; order Kitasatosporales; family Streptomycetaceae; genus Streptomyces; species Streptomyces sp. NPDC047880. The sequence goes on from NZ_JBEZOK010000010.1 coordinate 201,746, forward strand.
GTGCTCCTGGTGCAGCACACCACCGGCTCCTACGGGGCGGCGGGCGCCGCCGCGGCCGTCACCGGTGTCTCCATGGCCCTGTTCGCGCCCTGCAGCGGCCGCCTCGCCGACCGCTACGGGCAGCGCGCCGTACTGATCCCGGGAGTACTGCTGCACGCGGTCGCCGGGCTGACGCTCACGGCGCTCGCCCTGCTGGACGCGCCCCTGTGGGCGGTGTTCGCGGCAGCCGTGCCGACCGGCGCCTCGGTGCCGCAGGTCGGCCCGATGGTGCGGGCCCGTTGGGGCGTCAAGCTCAAGGACTCGCCGCTGATGACCACCGCGGCCGCCTTCGAGTCCGTCACGGACGAACTGACCTTCGTGGTCGGCCCGCTGCTGGCCACCGCCCTGTGCACGGCCGTCGACCCGGCCGCCGGACTCGTCACCGAGGCCTCGCTGACCCTGATCGGCGGCCTGCTGTTCGCCGCGCAGAGGAGCACCCAGCCCTCCGTCGCCGAGGGCGGGCACGCGCGCGTGGAGCACGCTTCGGCCCTGCGCGTCCCCGGCGTGCGCGTGCTGATCGTGACCTTCCTGGGCATCGGCACCGTCTTCGGCGGCATGCAGGTCTCCCTGGCCGCGTTCACCGAGTCGATCGGCGAGCCGGGCCTGAACGGCGTCCTCTACGGCGTCTTCGCCGCGGGCAACATGCTCTCCGGCGTGGTCTGCGGCGCGATCGCCTGGAAGGCGGCTCCGCAGCGGCGCCTGGTCGTCGGCTACACGGCACTCGCGCTGACCGCGTCGGGCCTGTGGGCCGCCCACTCCGTGCTGGTCCTCGCCGGCCTCGGCCTGCTGGTCGGCATGTGCATCGCGCCGGCCTTGATCACCGGCTACACCCTGGTCGACAGCCTGGTCCCGGCCGGTGCCCGCACCGAGGCCTTCACCTGGCTGACCGGAGCGGTGGCACTGGGCCAGGCCACCGCCGTCACGGTCGCCGGACAGCTGGAGGACCGCTTCTGGTCGGGTGCCGGTTTCCTGGTGCCGATGGGCGGCACGGTGCTGGCCCTGGCGACCCTCCTGGCCCTGCGTTCCCGGCTGGTGGCGCGGGGCAACGGCCGGACGGTCGCACGTGGCGTGGGTCACCGCGTGCCGGTGGCAGTGGACTGAGCGGCCGGAATACGTCACTATGGATCGTCGTTAGCACTCATCGAGTGAGAGTGCCAGGAGGAAGACAGTGCCCACCTACCAGTACCAGTGCACCGAGTGCGGCGAGGGCCTCGAGGCGGTGCAGAAGTTCACCGACGACGCCCTGACCGAGTGCCCCAGCTGCAAGGGCCGCCTGAAGAAGGTGTTCTCGGCGGTCGGCATTGTCTTCAAGGGTTCCGGCTTCTACCGGAACGACAGCCGCGGCTCCTCGTCGAGCAGCTCCCCGGCGGCGAAGTCGTCGAGCACCTCGTCCTCGGGCTCGTCGTCCTCCGACTCCGGCTCGTCGAGCTCGTCGTCGAGCACCGGCAGCTCCTCTTCCAGCAGCAGCACCACCGCCGCGTAAGGCCTTTTCTTACGGGACCCTGTCGCCCTGGGGCGACGGGGTCCTCGGCGTTTCCGCGTGCGGTTAGGGTGCGGGCATGGCGAACAAGGCGAACGTGACGGACCAGGCAGGCGCCGCGATCGGTGTCATCGGCGGCTCGGGGTTCTACTCCTTCCTCGACGACGTGACCGAGATCCAGGTCGACACCCCGTACGGGCCGCCCAGCGACTCGCTCTTCCTCGGCGACGTCGCCGGCCGCCGGGTCGCCTTCCTGCCGCGGCACGGACGGGGCCACCACCTGCCGCCGCACCGGATCAACTACCGCGCCAACCTGTGGGCGCTGCGCTCGGTCGGCGTGCGCCAGGTCCTCGCCCCCTGCGCCGTGGGCGGCCTGCGCCCCGAGTACGGGCCGGGCACCCTGCTCGTTCCGGACCAGCTGGTCGACCGCACGAAGTCCCGCGTGGGCACCTACTTCGACGGGCTGCCCCTGCCGGACGGCTCGGTGCCGAACGTGGTGCACGTGTCGCTGGCCGACCCCTACTGCCCCACCGGGCGGGCCGTCGCGCTCAAGGCGGCACGTGGCCGGGACTGGGAGCCGGTGGACGGCGGCACGCTGGTCGTCGTCGAGGGGCCGCGGTTCTCGACCCGTGCGGAATCGTTGTGGCACCAGGCGCAGGGCTGGTCGGTGGTGGGCATGACCGGCCATCCCGAGGCGGCGCTCGCCCGTGAGCTGGAGCTCTGCTACACGTCCCTGACCCTGGTCACCGACCTCGACGCGGGTGCCGAGACGGGTGAGGGGGTCTCGCACGACGAGGTGCTGCGGGTGTTCGCGGCGAATGTGGAGCGCCTGCGGGGGGTGCTGTTCGACGCGGTGGCGGCGCTGCCCGCGACCGGGGAGCGGGACTGTCTGTGTGTGAGTGCGCTGGGTGGGATGGATCCGGGGTTCGTGCTGCCGTAGGCAGGCATTGACGTAGGCAGGCATTGACGTACGAACCCGGAAGTTGCCGTTCGGGTGAGGGACTTGTCCACAGGTCGGCGGTGGGTCCACAGGCCGGAGTGGGCGGCGGGGCGAAGCCTCATCGTGGGGAGCGCAAGCCGGTCCCTCGTCGCAGGTGGTGTTCTCCGTGCCCTTCGCTCGTTCCTCGGCCCTGTCCGCTTCTCCCTCTTCTCTCTCTTCTCCCCCGGCTCCCTCCTGGTCGCTCGCCTCGGGGCCGCCCGGGGCTGAGGTGCCCGCGACCCGTGAGGTGCCGCGGTTCGATCCGGTGCGGGTGCGCGGCGGCCACCGCTCCGGCCGGCTCGTCCGGCACCGGCGGCGGGCCGTCGCCGTCGGACTCGCGGTCACCGCGACCGCACTCGTGGCGGCGGGGCCGCGCGACACCGAGGGTGCCCGCGGTCATCCCCGGGCCCGGCACCCCGCGCACACGGCGTCGCTGTCCGGGCAGCGCCCCGCGCACCCGCGTCAGGCCGCCAAGTCGGTGACGGCCCCGGTCCGGATCTCCGACGCGGCCACCGTGCGGCTGCTGCGGCCCGGGGACCGGGTCGACGTCATCGCCGCCGAGGGGGCGGTGCCGGGCGGCGATGCCGAGGTGGTGGCGCGCGGGGCCCGGGTGACGAAGGTGCCGGAGCCCATGGAGGACGCGGGCGGGAGCGGGGCGCTGGTCGTGCTGGCGGTGCCGCGGGCCACCGCCGCGCGGCTGGCCGCTGCGGGGGCCACCGGGCGATTGGCGGTGACCTTGTGGTGACTCCTGAGGGGCCCGGGTTCCCGGTTCGGCCCGGCGTTGACGTAGGTTGCGGAGCGCTTTATTCCACAAGCTGCTCGTGTGAGGAGACGCCCCGAGGTGAGCGAGAACAAGGAACCGAGCGTCCTGCAGGGCTTCAAGGCCTTCCTGATGCGCGGAAACGTCGTCGATCTGGCGGTGGCGGTGGTGATCGGTGCCGCCTTCACCAACATCGTCAACGCCGTGGTGAAGGGGATCATCAATCCGGTCGTCGGGGCCATCGGGACCAAGAACCTCGACCACTACAGCTCGTGCCTGAGCTCGAGCTGCGAGGGCGAGAAGGGCATCCGAATACTCTGGGGTTCCGTGCTGGGCGCCACCCTGAGCTTCGTCATCACGGCGGCGGTCGTCTACTTCCTGATGGTCCTGCCCATGGCGAAGTACCTGGCCCGGCAGGAAGCGCGCCGGAAGGAGAAGGAAGGCGCGCAGGAGATCATCGAGGTGACCGAGCTGGAGGTCCTGAAGGAGATCCGGGACGCCCTGGTCGCCCAGCGCGGTTCGGGGCACGACCGGCAGTAGCGGCGCTTCGGGCGTCGGCCCGGGCGGCCCGGAAGCCGGTGCGGGCGGCCGCCCGGCCGTTTCCGAGGTGGTGGGGCGGCTTCTGGTCTCAGATGTGGTGGGGCGGCTTCTCGTCTCAGATGTGGTGGGGCGGCTTCTCGTCCAGGAAGCGCTTGAGGTCCGCCGTGCTGCCGCCGGCGTCGGTGCGCTCGCCCCAGCCTCGGTCGGTGTCGTCGGAGGACTGCTGGTCGAGCGGGTCGTCGAAGACCAGCGCGGGCTTCGGCTCACGCGGCTCGGGGCCGGGGACGCTACTCATGCAACCAGGGTACGTTCGCGGAGAAATTCCCCGTGCCTTCTGCTGTGCTGGGACGCATGACGTCCAGCCCCGCTTCCCCGCCCGTCCCCTCCGGCGCGCCCGGCGGCCGGGGGCCGCTGCGCAGGCTCCGGGCCCGGGGCCGCGACGAGGCGCACCGCACGGCCTCGCCGCTGGAGCTCTTCTTCGACCTGTGCTTCGTGGTGGCCGTCGCCCAGGCGGGCAGCGAGCTGGTGCACTCCGTCGCCGAGGGCCATGCGGGTCAGGGGATCCTCGACTACGCGATGGTGTTCTTCGCCCTGTGGTGGGCGTGGATGAACTTCACCTGGTTCGCCTCGGCGTACGACAACGACGACGTGCTGTACCGGGTGGTCACCCTGGTGCAGATCGCGGGTGTGCTGGTCCTCGCGGCGGGGGTCTCGCAGGCGTTCGAGGAGCACGAGTACCTCGTGGTCTGGCTGGGGTACGCGATCATGCGGGTGGCCATGGCGTGGCAGTGGCTGCGGGCGGCCCGCGCCGGTCGGGGCCCGGAGCGCACCACGGCCCTGCGCTACGCCGGCGGCATCCTGGCGTGCCAGGTCGGCTGGCTGGGGCTGCTGTTCCTGCCCGAGGGGGCGCGGCCCTGGTGGTTCCTGGTGATGGCACTGCTGGAGATGTGCGTGCCGCCCCTCGCGGAGAGGGGCCACTCCACGTCCTGGCATCCCCGCCACATCGCGGAGCGGTACGGGCTGTTCACCATCATCGTGCTCGGCGAGACGATCGCGGCTGCCACGGTCGCGGTGAAGTCCGGCATCGACGAGAACGACGCGCTGGGTGAGCTCCTCCCCATCGCGGCGGGCGGGCTGCTGGTCATCTTCGCCGCCTGGTGGATCTACTTCGTGGTGCCCATCCACGGCCATCTGCGCTCCAACCGCCAGGCGTTCCTCTGGGGCTACGGCCACTACCTGGTGTTCGCCTCCGCGGCGGCGATCGGGGCCGGGCTGGAGGTGGCGGTGGAGGAGACGGTCGGCAAGGCGCACATCTCCACGCTGGCGGCGTCGGCGGCCGTGACCCTGCCGACGGCTCTGTACCTGCTCACGGTGTGGGCCCTGCACTCGCGCCACTTCAAGCGGGGCATCACCCAGCAGCTGGTGCTGCCGACGACGGCCCTGCTGGTGATCTGCTGCACGTTCCTGGGCCACTGGGCGGTGTTCGCGGCGGGCGTGGTCTGCGCGCTGTCGGTGGTGGCCGGGGAGACCCTGGCGGCGCGGCTGGCCGCCGGCGAGAGCGGGCCGGCGACGCGCACCGGGTGAACGCGCCGGCGATCCGGCCCCGCGCACGAACCGGCCCCACCGGCGGTCCGGCCCCGTCACCGGTCCGGCCCCGTCACCGGTCCGGCCCCGTCACCGGTCCGGCGCCGACGAGGGCCCTGCCGGCCCGTCGACGGGCTGATGGCCGGCGGGCAGACGGCGGAACAAGCAGACGGCGGAACAACAGGCTCACGGCCGGCCGGGCCCGCGCGGCGCCCCACCGGCTCGGTGCGTCCGCAAGGCCGGGCCGCTGGACGAGACTGGGTCTCATGACAGTTGACGCTCTGACGGACGTCTCCGGCCTGCGGGTCGGGCACGCGACACGCACCGGCGACGGTTGGCTCACCGGCACCACGGTCGTACTCGCTCCGGAGGGCGGGGCGGTGGCCGCCGTGGACGTGCGGGGCGGCGGGCCCGGCACCAAGGAGACGGACGCGCTGGATCCCCGCAACGTGGTGCGCAAGGTCGAGGCGGTCGTGCTGACCGGTGGCAGCGCCTACGGGCTCGACGCGGCGTCGGGGGTGATGGCGTGGCTGGAGGAGCGGGGGCGTGGGATCCGGGTCGGGGCGGATCCGGCGCACGTGGTGCCGGTGGTGCCCGCCGCGTGCGTTTTCGACCTGGGGCGGGGCGGTGACTTCCGGGCCCGGCCCGACGCCGCCACCGGCCGGGCCGCCATCGAGGCGGCTGCGGCGAGCGAGGTCGGCGCCCGGGTGCCCCAGGGGTGCGTGGGCGCGGGCACCGGAGCCGTGGCCGGGGTGGTGAAGGGCGGTGTCGGCAGCGCGAGCACGGTGCTCGGCTCGGGGATCACGGTGGCCGCGCTCGTGGTGGCCAACGCGGCGGGATCGACGGTGGATCCGGAAACGGGGGCGTTGTACGGGGAGTTGTTCCAGGGGCGGGTGGCGTACCCGGAGGCGGAGGTCCACGCGGCCGCGCAGCGGCGTCTCGCCGAGACGGCCGCGAGGAGCACGGCACCGCCGCTGAACACCACGCTCGCGGTGGTCGCCACGGACGCGGATCTGTCCAAGGCGCAGGCGCAGAAGCTGGCCGGCACGGCGCATGACGGCATCGCCCGTGCGGTGCGTCCGGTGCATCTCCTCAACGACGGGGACACGGTGTTCACGCTGGCGACCGGCGACCGCGCCCTGGACGCCGCGAACCCGCTCGCCCTGAACGAGATCCTGGCGGCGGGCGCGGACGTGGTGACGCGCGCGATCGTGCGGGCCGTGCGGGCCGCGGAGCCGGTCGACGGCCCGGGCGGGGCATGGCCGTCGTACGGGGAGTTGTACCCGGGCCGCTGAACAGGCCCGCGGGGCACAGCGGATGCATGGCGGACCCGTCATTTGTCGCGGTTCTGTCACGTGACGGCCTTCATGGGGAACGGACGGAACCCGACCGGCTCCCCGGCCCCTCTACTCCCACGTACCGGAGCGGATCACGCAACATCACACGAACTGGGAGCAGCCCGTGACAACGCCGAACATTTCAGCGCGGCGCACTCTGGGGGCCTGTGCCGCCCTGATGGTCGGCGCCCTGACGCTCACCGCCTGCGGTGGCAGCGCCAACGCCGAGGACGACGAGAAGGGCGGTCAGGGTGGCGGCAAGACGTCCGTCGCGAGGATCGCCATCTCGGCGGAGGACGGTTCGACCGGCGCGTCCATCAACAAGACGGGCGTGAAGGTCAGCGACGGGAAGCTGACCGACGTGAAGATGACGGTGGCGGGCAGCGGCCAGGCCGTCGAGGGCTCGATCTCCGGTGACGGCAAGGTGTGGAAGCCGAAGGAGCAGCTGGAGCGCGGGACCAAGTACCGGATATCGGCGACGGCCAAGGACGCGGACGGCCGGACGGCCGCGGCCAACTCGATCTTCACCACGGTGTCGTCGTCGAACAGCTTCATCGGGACGTACACACCGGACAACGGCACGACGGTCGGTGTGGGCATGCCGGTGTCGTTCACCTTCGACAAGGCCATCACCGACCGCAAGGCCGTGCAGTCGCACATCAAGGTGACGTCCAGCAGCGGACAGCAGGTCGTGGGGCACTGGTTCAACGGGCAGCGGCTCGACTTCCGGCCGGAGGAGTACTGGAAGGCCGGCTCCAAGGTCACGATGAACATCGACCTGGACGGGGTCGAGGGCGCGGACGGCGTCTACGGCGTGCAGAAGAAGACGGTCACCTTCACCGTGGGCCGTTCGCAGGTCTCCACGGTCGACGTCAACACCCAGACGATGACGGTCGTCCGGGACGGCAAGACCGTCAAGACGGTGCCGATCTCTGCGGGCAGCCCGGAGCACACCACCTACAACGGGCAGATGGTGATCTCCGAGAAGTTCGTCCAGACCCGGATGAACAGCCGGACGGTCGGGCTGGGCGGTGAGTACGACATCGCGGATGTGCCGCACGCGATGCGTCTGACGACGTCGGGCACGTTCATCCACGGCAACTACTGGTACAACAAGGGCAACCCGCCCTTCGGCCGCCAGGGCACCAGCCACGGCTGCGTGGGCCTCGCCGACGTCCAGGGCGCGGGGGGCGGCACGCCCGCCAAGTGGTTCTACGACAACTCCCTCATCGGGGACGTGGTGATCGTGAAGAACTCCCCGGACAAGACGGTGACTCCGGACAACGGGCTCAACGGCTGGAACATGGCGTGGAGCCAGTGGACCGCGGACAGCGCTTCCTGATCAGTTCGACGCCTCTCTGAACAAGCGCCCCAGCTGGGGTTTTTGACGGACCGACCGGGCCGCGCGGGAACTTCTCGCGCGGCCCGGGCGTTTTCCCGGACGTACGTTTTCTCGGTTCCCGGACATGATGTCCGACCGAGGGGCTACGGTATGCACCCACAAGGTGACATGCAGCAACGCCGGGAGAAACCTTGAGCGTTCCGTACGAGACGGCACCGTACGAACCCCACGACTCGCCCGAGACTCCGGAGGAGCACCTCGCGCGACTCCTCGGCCGCGCCCTGAACTCCTTCGAGCTACCGGACGAGGCGATCAGGCGCCTGGACATCGCGCTGGCGCACGACGGTTCGCTGCACTCCGCGCACCACAGCGCGGGCCTGCACCGGGAGACGTACCGGCACACGTGGCTGCTCGCCGACGGTTCGGCGCTCACCCTCTGGGAGCTCGTCCACAACACCGCACCGGGCAGCGAACCGCAGCACGAGGTGTACGCCGACGAGGAGGAGCTGCGTGCCGCCACCGCGCGGCTGCCGCTGCCGCCGGACACGCCCGACTTCGAACTGCCGGTGATGGTGCAGCTGTCACCGGTCCCGGCGCCCCGGCACGCGTACGCCGCGGAGGATTCGGCGGACCACGCGCGCAGGTTACTGCGCCGGGCGGAGAACGTGGACCGGCCGGGCGCGGAGACGGCGGCCCTGCTCGCCACGGCGTCCGGGCACCAGATCACGCAGGCCTTCGGCCGCCCGTGCCGTGCAGGCCGGGTGCAACTGGGCTTCTCGCTCTACGAGCACGCGTTCCTGCTGCGCGACGGTGATGAGATCTCCCTCTGGGAGGTCGAGCACACGGCGACGCCGGACGGACGGCACATGTGTGAGGTGTACGCCAGCGAGGACGCGGCGCGCGAGGCGATGGAGCGGCGGGCGGCGCAGCTGTCCTGAGCGCCGCCCCTGGCCTGCCCCGAGGGGCAGGGCTCAGGCCCGTCTGTCGCCGAACCGACGCACCAGCTCGGCGAAAGCGCCTCTCTCCTCGGCGGTCAGCTCCACGGATTCCGACCGGGAGCCCGTCTGCCGCTGCTGCGGGAGGGCGGGGAGAGGGTGGCCTTCGGGCCATCGGGAGACGTGCTCGGGCATGCGCCCAGTAGACACCACGGCCCGGAACCATGGTCCCGGGCCGTGATTTTCGTGATCTATCTCGCAGGTGGCATGAACGGTTCACACACCTCGAATGGGGCGAACCGCAGGGCGCTTCAGACCGCGACGGGCTGCTTCGTCCCGGCCGTGCGGACCTCGCCGTCCGCGCCGGAGGCCGTCGCGGCGCCGGGGGCCGGCTTGCGCACGCCCTTCAGGACGACGACCAGGGCCGTCGTGACGCAGACGCCCGCGGCGATGGCGACCAGGTAGAGCAACGGGTTGCCGATCAGCGGGACCACGAAGATACCGCCGTGCGGGGCGCGCAGGGTGGCGCCGAAGGCCATCGACAGGGCACCGGTGACCGCGCCGCCCGCCATGGAGGCGGGGATGACGCGCAGCGGGTCGGCCGCCGCGAAGGGGATCGCGCCCTCGGAGATGAAGGAGGCGCCGAGCACCCAGGCGGCCTTGCCGTTCTCGCGCTCGGTCTGGGTGAAGAGCTTGCCGCGCACGGTCGTGGCCAGGGCCATGGCCAGGGGCGGGACCATACCCGCCGCCATCACCGCGGCCATGATCTTCATCGCCGAGTCGCTGGGGCTGGCCACCGCGATACCGGCCGTGGCGAAGGTGTAGGCGACCTTGTTGACGGGGCCGCCCAGGTCGAAGCACATCATCAGGCCGAGGAGGGCGCCGAGCAGGACCGCGTTGCTGCCGGACAGGCCGTTCAGCCAGCCGGTCATGCCCTTCTGGGCCTCGGCGATGGGCTTGCCGATGACGACGAACATCAGGAACCCGACGATCGCCGAGGAGATCAGCGGGATCACCACCACAGGCATGATGCCGCGCAGCGACGCCGGGACGTTCACCTTCTGGATCGCCATCACGACGCCACCGGCGATCAGACCGGCCGCCAGGCCGCCGAGGAAGCCGGCGTTGATGTTGAACGCGATCATGCCGCCGACGAAGCCGGGCACGATGCCGGGCCGGTCGGCCATGCCGTAGGCGATGTAGCCGGCCAGGACCGGGACGAGGAAGCCGAAGGCGACGCCGCCGATCTGGAAGAGCAGCGCGGCCCAGCTGTCGGCCTGGGTCCACAGGAAGTGGTCCATCACCGACGGCGCCTTGTTGATCTTGTAGCCGCCGATCGCGAAGCCGAGGGCGATCAGCAGACCGCCCGCCGCGACGAAGGGCACCATGTAACTGACGCCGGACATCAGCCACTTGCGCAGCTTGGTGCCGTAGCCCTCGCCGGACTCGCCCGTGCGCTCCACCGGAGTGGCCGGGGCGGATCCGGAGGTGACCTCACCGCGGGCGGCCTTCTCACGGACCTCGGCGATGAGTTCGGCGGCGCGGTTGATGCCGGCCTTCACCCCGACGTCGACGGTGGGCTTGCCGGCGAACCGCTCCTTCTCGCGTACGGGCACGTCATGGGCGAAGATCACGGCGTCCGCCGCCGCGATGACCTGCGGGTCCAGGCGGGTGAATCCGGCCGAGCCCTGCGGCTCGACGGTGAGTTCGACGCCCGCCTCGCGGCCGGCGTTCTCCAGCGACTCCGCCGCCATGTAGGTGTGGGCGATGCCGGTGGGGCAGGAGGTGACGGCGACGATGCGGAACGGCCGCTGCTCGTCCCCGGTTCCAGCGGTGTCGCCGGCTTCGGCTGTGACCGTGGCGGCGGCGGGAGAGGCCGCTCCCGCCGACGCCACGGGGTCTTCGGAACCCGCGGATGCGGGTGTGTCCGGCTCGTCGCCGCGGATCAGGGCCGCCGCGGCCGACGCGTCGCCCACCGCGCGCAGGGCGTCGGTGAACTCGCTGTTCATCAACTGCCGGGCCAGCGAGGACAGGATCGTCAGATGGGCGTCGTCCGCACCGGCCGGCGCGGCGATCAGGAAGATCAGGTCGGCGGGGCCGTCCGCGGCGCCGAAGTCGATGCCCTCGGCGCTGCGGCCGAAGGCGAGCGTCGGCTCGGTGACGTGCTCGCTGCGGCAGTGCGGGATGCCGATGCCGCCGTCGAGGCCGGTGGGCATCTGGGCCTCGCGGGCCGCCACATCGGCGAGGAAGCCGTCCAGGTCGGTCACCCGGCCCAGGGCCACCATGCGCTCGGCGAGCGCACGGGCCGCCGCTTCCTTGGTGTCGGCGGACAGGCCGAGGTCGACCAGGTCCGCAGTGATCATGTCGCTCATCGCGGGCTCCTTAGCACGCGTATCGCCCGGTGGGAGGGGTGGGCGGGGAGGGGGACGGGGGTGCGGTGGGGGGTGACGGCGGGGCCCGTGAGTAACGGGGAGAGGGCCCGCCGCTCGCGCGTGGGTGCGCGCTGCTCGTCGTACGTCATGACACCGGCTCCTTCAGCACACGGTCCGCCGGCACCTCGGCCGTCACCGTCACCGCTGCCGGGTCCAGGTCGCCCGGCGTCGGCATCACGCTGCCGGGCAACTGGACGGCCGCAGCGCCGTGCGCGACCGCGGAGGCCAGGGCCTCGGGGCCGTTGCCGCCGGCGATCAGGAAGCCGGCCAGGGAGGAGTCACCGGCGCCCACGTTGCTGCGGACCGCGGCCACCCGGGCGCTGCCGAACCAGGCGCCCTCGGGGGAGACGAACAGCTGCCCGTCGGCGCCGAGGCTGGCGAGGACGGCCCGGGCGCCCATCTCGCGCAGTTCCTCGGCGGCCTTGACGGCGTCGCCGACGGTGACGAGGGGGCGGCCGACGGCCTCGGAGAGCTCCTCGGCGTTGGGCTTGACCACGTCCGGGCGCTCGCGCAGGGCCGCAAGCAGCGCGGGCCCGGAGGTGTCCAGGGCGATCCGTGCCCCGGCGGCGTGCGCGCGGGCGACCAGCTCGGCGTACCAGGAGGGGGCGAGTCCGCGGGGGAGGCTGCCGCAGCAGGCGATCCAGGCGGCGTCGCGGGACTGCTGCCGCACGGTCTCCAGGAGCAGTTCGCGCTCGGCGTCGGACAGTTCGGGGCCGGGTGCGTTGATCTTCGTCAGGACGCCGTCGGCCTCGGCGAGGGCGATGTTGGAGCGGGTGGCCCCGGTGACGGGGACGGGCGCGACCTCGATGCCCTGCTGGTCGAGCAGGTCGGCCACCAGGGCGCCCGGGGCGCCGCCCAGCGGCAGGACCGCCACCGTGCGCCGGCCCGCGGCGGCGACGGCGCGCGAGACGTTCACGCCCTTGCCGCCCGGATCCATCCGCTCGCCGGTGGCGCGGATGACCTCGCCGCGGTCGAGGGACGGCACCTCGTAGGTGCGGTCCAGGGACGGGTTGGGGGTGACGGTGAGGATCATGCGCGCACTACTTCCGTGCCGCCGCGCTCGATCGCGACGGCGTCTTCGGGGCTCAGCCCGCTGTCGGTGATCAGCAGGTCGACATCGCTCAGGGCACCGAAACGGGCGAAGTGCTCCTGGCCGTGCTTGGAGGAGTCGGCGAGCAGCACCACCCGGCGGGCGGCGGCCACGGCCGCGCGCTTCACGGCGGCCTCGGCGAGGTCGGGGGTGGTCAGGCCGTGTTCGGCGGAGAAGCCGTTGGCGGCCAAGAACAGCACGTCGGCGCGGATCTCGCCGTACGCCCTGAGCGCCCAGGCGTCCACGGCGGCGCGCGTGCGGTGCCGTACACGCCCCCCGATGAGGTGGAGCTGGATGCCGGGGTGGTCGGCGAGGCGGGCCGCGATGGGGAGGCTGTGCGTGACGACGGTGAGGGAGGCGTCCAGGGGGAGGGCGGCGGCCAGCCGGGCCACCGTCGTCCCGGCGTCGAGGATCACCGTGCCCTCGACGGGCAGTTCCGCGAGGGCCGCCTTGGCGATGTTGTCCTTCTCGTCGGCGGCGGTCGTCTCGCGCTCGGCGAGGTCCGGCTCGAAGTCGAGGCGCCCGGCCGGGATGGCCCCACCGTGCACCCGGCGGACCAGACCGGCGCGGTCGAGGGCCTTCAGGTCCCGGCGGATCGTCTCCGCCGTCACCTGGAACTCCTCGGCCAGCGACACGACGTCCACTCGGCCGCCGTCACGGGCGAGCCGGAGGATCTCCTGCTGCCGCTCCGGTGCGTACATGTCCGTTCGCCTCCGCCTCATGCCCGAACGTGTGGTTTCAGCGGGAGGCTACGCCGAGATTTCCGCAAAGTAAACAGGTTCGGACCCAATCGGGCATGAGCGGGACGCGGGAGCGGGACACGGGCGGTGGATCTGGGAACGGGATACGGGAACGACAACGCGAACGGGCCCGGCACCGAGGTGCCGGGCCCGTTTCCTGCGGTCAGACCAGCACCGCCTCCTTCTCCCCCGCCGGCGCCTGCTCGCCCTCCACGTGCTGCGCGGGCCGCTTCGGCAGCGCGAACATCAGCAGGAAGATCGCGCCCATCACCGCGGCGACCCAGCCGAGCGCGTTCTGGAAGGCGTCCACGAAGGCCGGACCGACCTGCTCCTGCCGCAGGCGGTCGGAGATCGAGCCGAAGAACACCACCGACACCAGGCCCAGCCCCAGCGCGTTGCCCATCTGCTGCACGGTGTTGATCAGCCCCGACGCCGATCCGGCGTGCTCACGCGGGACCTCCGAGAGGATCGCGTCGGTCAGCGGCGCGACGATCAGGCCCATGCCGACGCCCATCACGACGAGCGGGAGCGCCATCTGCCAGGGAGCTATGTCCAGGCCGTAGTGCCCGGACTCCCAGATGTAGAGCAGAACGCCGGCCGCCATCACCAGCGCGCCCGTCTGGAGCACCTTGCGGCCGAAGCGCGGGACCAGCTTCTGCACCGACATCCCGGCCGCCACCGACACGGCGATCGAGAACGGCACCCCGGTCAGCCCGGCCTTCAGCGGGGTCCAGCCCAGTCCGGTCTGCATGTACAGCGTCCACACCAGGAAGAACACACCGAGCGCGACACCGAAGACGGTCTGCACGGCGATCCCGGCCGCGAAGCTCTTGACCTTGAACAGCGACAGCTCGACCAGCGGGGAACCGTCCCGCGCCGCCTTGCGCTTCTCGTACGCCACCAGCACCGCGAGGACGACGAGCGAGCCGGCCATCGAGACGTACCCCCACACCGGCCAGTCCAGCTCGCGGCCGCGGATGAGCGGGTAGAGCAGCATCAGCAGGCCCAGCGTCACCAGCGCGACGCCCACCAGGTCCAGCTTCAGGGCGCGCGGCGCCTTGGACTCGGTGATGAAGCGGCTGCCCAGGATCAGTCCGGCGACGCCCACGGGCAGGTTGATCAGGAAGATCGACCGCCACTCCCAGCCGAACAGGTTCCACTCGGTGAGCAGCGCGCCGAGCAGCGGACCGGACACGGCCCCGAGACCGACGACCGCGCCGAACAGCCCGAACACCTTGCCCCGCTCGTGCGCCGGGAACGTGGCGTGCACGATCGACAGCACCTGCGGCACCATCAGCGCCGCCATGCCGCCCTGGAGGAACCGCGAGGCGACCAGCATCTCCGGGTTCACCGCGAGGCCGCACAGCGCGGACGCGACCGTGAACCCGCCGATGCCGACGAGGAAGATCCGCTTGCGCCCGTGGATGTCGCCGAGCCGCCCGCCGGTGATCAGGCCCGCGGCGAAGGCGAGGGCGTAACCGGCGGTGATCCACTGGATCTGGCTGAAGGAGGCGCCGGACTCCCGCTGGATCGACGGAATGGCGATGTTGACGATGGTCACATCGACGAGGTCCATGAAGGCCGCGGTCATCACGATCGCGAGGGCGAACCAGCGCCGGCGGTCGGTCCCGCCGCCCGCCGTGCCGAGGGTGGTGTCGGTGGTGTTCATGCTTCGAAGGTAGACCCCTACTAGGTCAGATCGTGTCCTAATGGTGCGGCATCCTCGTCGGTATGACGACGGATACTCCGGCCCGGCTGCTGACGCTCCTCTCCCTCCTCCAGACGCCCCGCGAATGGCCCGGCGGCGAGCTCTCCGAGCGGCTCGGGGTGTCCCGCCGCACGGTGCGGCGGGACATCGACCGGCTGCGCGAGCTCGGCTACCCCGTGCAGGCGACCAAGGGCGCCGACGGCGGCTACCGGCTGGTCGCCGGCAAGGCCATGCCGCCGCTGGTGCTCGACGACGAGGAGGCCGTGGCCATCGCGGTCGGGCTGCGCGCCGGAGCGGGGCACGCGGTGGAGGGCCTGGACGAGGCGTCGGTACGGGCGCTGGCCAAGCTGGAGCAGGTCCTGCCGGGCCGGCTGCGCCACCGCGTGACCACCCTCCAGGCCGCGACCACGCCACTGACCAGCGGGGACGGGCCGAGCATCGCGCCCGAGACCCTGACCGTCATGGCCTCCACGGTGGCCGGGCACGAGCGGCTGCGCTTCGCCTACCGAGCCGCCGACGGCACCGAGACGCGGCGCCTGACGGAGCCCTACCGGCTGGTGTCGACGGGCCGCCGCTGGTACCTGGTGGCGTACGACATCGACCGGGACGACTGGCGCACGTTCCGCGTCGACCGGGTCAGCGAGCCGTTCGCCACCGGAGCGAGGTTCGTGCCGCGCGAGCTGCCGACGGGGAACGCGGCGGAGTTCCTGCGGCGTTCGATGCAACGGCAGCACCAGACCTACGACTTCGACGTCACGTTCGCCGCACCGGCCGACTACATCGCCGCCCGGGTGCCCGACTGGCTGGGCAGGCCCGAGCCGCTGGACGAGGGCAGCTGCCGGCTGCGGGGGTCCGCCGGGGACGCGGTGCAGTGGGTGGCGTTCCGGCTGGCGATGCTGGAGTGCGACTTCGTGGTGCACGGGCCGGAACAACTCGTGACGGCAGTCGGTGAGTTGGGGGCACGGTTGAGCAGGGCGGCCGGGGCGCCGGACGCGGGCGGGGTGTGAGCCGTCGCGTCACCGTCGTCGCCGTCCCCAGAGCTGTCGCGTCACCGGCCCCGGGGCTGTCGCGTCGCCGTCCCCAGGGCTGTCGCGTCGCCGTCCCCAGAGCTGTCGGGTCACCGTCCTCAGGGCTGTCGCGTCACCGCTTCCCAGGGAAAGTCCCGCAGGGCCGCGAGATTGCGCAGGGCGAGTTGCACCGGACCGTCCGGTCCCTCGACGGGCCCGTCCCCCGCGGCCCAGGCCTCCAGGGCTGCCCGTACGGCGGCACTGGCCACGGCGGCGGCGAAGCGCAGCTCGGGGGTGAGCGCGGGCGGCTCACCGCTCACGGCAACGTTGTCGCCACTGCCCACGGGCCCGGCCACTGCCCCGGCCGCCGCCCCCGTCACCGCCTCTGCCGCCACCCCGGTCACCACGGGCGCACCGGCACGTGTCACCCGTTCCGCCAAGGCCTCCCCCAGGCGCCGCTCGGACGCCTGGCACACCTCCGCCCACACCCGGCGCAGGGACGGGGTCGCCTCGGCCAGGCGCAGGAGCGTGCGGACCCACTCCCAGGAGGACGCCGAGACGGCGACGCCCGGGGTGAGGGTGTGCCGCACCCCTTCCTCCAGTGCCCGCAGCACACCCGCGTCGGGAGGAGCGGTGCGCACCGCCTCCACCCAGCGCTCGGCACCGGTCGCGTAGAGCGGGGCGACGGCCTCCTCCTTGGTGGCGAAGTACCGGTAGAAGGTGCGCGGGGCGATACCGGCGGCCTGGGCGATGTCCTCCGCGCGGGTGGCGCGCAGGCCGTGCCGTACGAAGAGACCGGCTGCCGCCCGGGCGATCTCCCTACGAGTTTCTGCCTTCCGCCGCTCGGTCAGTGAGAACGGGGGCGGGGGCGGGGTGGTGCTGCTCACGCCCGGCAGGCTATGCCCATGTGACACAATCTGCCATCTGGCGGGCCACCCCGTGGTTCAGGTACGGGGTGGCCCGCTCTCCAGACGGACGAGAACCGGGCCCCGGCGTCCGGGGGGAAGGACGCCGAAGCCCGGTCTCGGGGAAAGTCCCGGCGCCGGGGGGAGTGCGACGGGACGTGGCTGGTCGGGGGACCCAGGGGGTGTGGTCCCGGGCCCGAACTGGTGGACCCAGAAGTCTTGTTCCCTGAGTCCGCGGATTGAAGCGGCGTTACATCGCCATGTTTGCGCGGTCTTTCGCCACCCGGCGTACGCGGTGCCCACCGGGCGCACACGGTCCGTCACCCGCCGGCCGCGGGGAGGCGTCGTACGCCCGGACGCTCACCGGGTTCACCGATGCCCTCCGGGGGCACGGGGCCGAGGGTTACGCCGCCGCGTCGAAGCCGGTGCTGCGGGCGAGCTTCTTCAGCTCCAGCAGTGCGTGCTTCTCGATCTGCCGGATGCGCTCGCGGGTCAGGCCGTGCTCCTTGCCGACCTCGGTCAGCGTGCGCTCCCGGCCGTCCTCGATGCCGTAGCGCATCTTGATGATCGACGCCGTGCGCTGGTCGAGCCGGCCGATCAGGTCGTCCAGTTCCTCGCTGCGCAGCAGCGTGAGCACCGACTGCTCGGGCGACACCGCCGACGTGTCCTCCAGGAGGTCGCCGAACTGGGTCTCACCCTCGTCGTCCACCGACATGTTCAGCGAGACCGGGTCGCGGGCCCAGTCCAGGACGTCGGTGACGCGCTCGGGCGTCGAGCCGAGCTCGGCGGCGATCTCCCCGGGCTCCGGGTCCCGGCCGTGCTCGCGGTTGAACTCGCGCTGCACCCGGCGGATCCGGCCGAGCTCCTCCACGAGGTGGACGGGCAGACGGATCGTGCGGGACTGGTCGGCTATGGACCGGGTGATGGCCTGACGGATCCACCACGTGGCGTACGTGGAGAACTTGAAGCCCTTGCGGTAGTCGAACTTCTCGACCGCGCGCACCAGGCCGGCGTTGCCCTCCTGGATGAGGTCCAGCAGCGGCAGGCCGCTGCGGGGGTAGCGACGGGCGACGGCGACGACCAGACGCAGGTTGGAGCGGATGAAGACGTCCTTCGCGCGCTCGCTCTCGTCGACCAGGGCCTGCAGCTCCTCGGGCGAAGCCCCGGCCTTGTTCTCCTCCAGGCCGTCGAGGATCTGCTGGGCGAACACACCCGCTTCAATGATCTGCGACAGCTCGACCTCCTTGGCGGCGTCGAGCAGCGGCGTACGCGCGATCTCGTCGAGGTACATGCCGACCAGGTCGCGGTCGGCGATCTCGCCGCCATGGGCGCGAACACTGCTTGCCGCGTCGGCCGTCTCGCCGGTGGCGGACTGACGACGGGCGACGGCACGGGTTGCCATGCGAGCTCCCTTGCGATGGTGAGGTCAGCGGGTGGTCCTTCGGACGCTGGACTCCGTCTTCCGGGACTCTCCGGACTCTCCTCGGGTGCCCCGCATCCGATGGAAACAACGACTGGAATCAGGACAGAATTCCCAACCAGGCCCCCGATTTTTCTGATCATGCAGTATCCTGCCCGGCCACACGAGGAGGCCTGATGCCGTCACAGTCCACAGAGGTGCAGGTCAGGCCGGGGGTCGAGGATGACCTCGAGGCCCTCACGGCCCTCTACAACCACTATGTGGGTGAGACGGCGATCACATTCGATACGGCGATCTTCACTCCGGAGGAGCGCCGCCCTTGGCTGCTCTCCCACCCTGAAGACGGGCCGCACCGCCTGATGGTTGCCACGGAGCAGGAGACACAGCAGATCCTGGGCTACTCCACTTCCAGCCCTTTCCGCGCGAAGCCCGCTTATGCCACCTCTGCGGAAACGACCGTGTACGTCGCCCCGGGCGCCGGCGGACGAGGCGTCGGCTCGCTCCTCTACACGGCCCTCTTCGAGGCCCTGTCCGGCGAGGATCTGCACCGCGCCTACGCGGGCATCGCGCTGCCGAACGAGGCGTCGGCCCGGCTGCACGAGCGCTTCGGATTCCGGCACGCCGGCACCTACCGCGAGGTCGGCCGCAAGTTCGGGCGGTACTGGGACGTGGCCTGGTACGAGAAGCCGCTGTAGGAGCGCCCGGCGGGCACGATCGCCCGGGCCCGCCTCAGCCGAACTGGACCGACCGCTTCGCCAGCCCCATCCAGAACCCGTCGATCACGGACTTCTGCGCGTCCAGCTCGCCGGTCGCGTCCGCCGCGCCCATGGTCACGAACAGCGGGGCGAAGTGCTCGGTGCGTGGGTGGGCGAGCTGCCCCGCGGGCGACTTGCGGGTGAAGTCCAGCAGCGCGTCCACGTCACGCGCCTCCAGCGCCCGCCGGCCCCAGTCGTCGAACTCGGCCGACCAGGCGGGGATGCCTCCCTGCCGGAGCGCGGCCAGGTTGTGGGTGAAGAAGCCGGAGCCGACGATGAGCACGCCCTCGTCCCGCAGGGGCGCGAGCCTGCGGCCGATCTCCATGAGCCGGACCGGGTCGAGCGTCGGCATGGACACCTGGAGGACCGGCAGGTCCGCCTCCGGGTACATCTCGACCAGCGGGACGTACGCGCCGTGGTCGAGGCCGCGGTCGGGGACGTCCTGGACGGGGATGCCGGGGGCGCGCAGCAGTTTGCGTACGGACTCCGCGAGCTCCGGTGCGCCGGGGGCGGCGTACTTCACCCGGTAGTAGTGCTCGGGGAAGCCCCAGAAGTCGTAGACGAGCGGGACGGTGTGCGTCGCACCGAGGGCGAGCGGGGCCTCCTCCCAGTGGGCGGAGACGATCAGGACGGCCTTGGGTCGCGGCAGACCGGCGGACCAGGCGGCCAGTTCACCGGGCCAGACCGGGTCGTCGGCCAGGGGCGGCGCTCCGTGACTGAGGTACAGAGCGGGCATGCGCTCCTGGGTGGCGGCGGACATGCTGCGGCTCCTTCCGGAAACGTGGTTCCCTGACAAAACTGTACGGGCCATTTGTTTAAAGTTCAAGGAGGGGCCACGTAGAGTGGAACGCATGAAGGCACCCGCATCCGCACCGACAACCGGCTCGCCCGCCCGCCCCCAGGAGCCGCGCTGGCTCACCGACGAGGAGCAGCGCGTCTGGCGCTGGTTCATGGAGGGCGCCACCCTCCTCGACGACCACCTCGACCGTCAGCTGCAGCGTGACGCGGGCATGCCGCACCTCTATTACGGCCTTCTGGTCAAGCTCGCCGAAGCGCCGCGGCGCAGGCTGCGCATGACCGAGCTGGCGATGCTGGCGAAGATCACCCGCTCCCGTCTCTCGCACGCCATCGCGCGCCTGGAGAAGAACGGCTGGGTACGCCGGGAGGACTGCCCCGACGACAAGCGGGGCCAGTTCGCCGTCCTCACGGACGAGGGCCTCCAGGTGCTGCGGCAGACGGCGCCCGGGCACGTGGAGGCCGTACGGCAGGCCGTCTTCGACCGGCTGTCGGCGGAACAGCAGAAGTCCCTCGGCGAGATCATGCGGATCATCGCCGAGGGACTTCAGCCGGCCGAAGCGGGTGCGGACCTGCCCTGGCTCCGCTGAGTCGGCGCGGGGCCGGGGCAGGTCCTGGATTCCGCAGGTGCGAGGCGTCCCCTTCCTCGTGCCCGCGGATGGCCCGAAGGGGTGCGGTGCGCGGGCGTCAGTGGGCGACGACCGGGATCTGCACCTCGTCCGCCGCGTCCTCACCGGAGGACGCCACCGCCGTACCGCCCGGGCGGCCGGCGTTGACGAACGTCAGGGCGATCGCGGCGGCCACCACGAGGATGCCCACGGCGAACCAGATGGCGCTGGTGTAGCCCTGCACCATGGCCTCCAGCTGGACCAGCTGCTGCTGGGACCGGCTGGTCGCCCCGGCGATGTGGTCGGCGACGTACGCCGTGGTCGCGGAGGCGGCGATCGTGTTCAGCAGGGCCGTGCCGATCGCGCCGCCCACCTGCTGCGAGGTGTTGACCATCGCGGAGGCGACACCGGCGTCCCGCGGCTCGACGCCCTGGGTGGCCATCGACATGGCCGGCATGAACGCCGTACCCATGCCGAGACCGAGCAGCAGCATCGCGGGCAGCAGCAGGGCGGCGTACGAGGAGCCGATCTCCAGCTGGGTCAGCAGCAGCATGCCGAGCGCGGCGACCAGGAAGCCGGGGCCCATCAGCAGGCGCGGCGCGACCCGGGTCATCAGGCGGGTGCCGATCTGCGTGGAGCCCGTGATCATGCCCGCGATCATCGGCAGGAAGGCGAACCCGGTCTTGACCGGCGAGTAGCCCTTCACGATCTGCAGGTAGTAGGTCAGGAAGAGGAACAGGCCGAACATCGCGATGATCGCGAGACCGAGGGAGAGGTAGATCCCGCCGCGGTTGCGCTCGGTGACCACGCGCAGCGGCAGCAGCGGCGCCTTGACCTTCGACTCGACGACCACGAAGGACAGCAGCAGCACGGCCGAGGCGACGAACATGCCGATGGTGAGGGAGTCGTCCCAGCCGTTGGACTCGGCGCGCGTGAAGCCGTAGACGAGGGCGACCAGGCCCAGGGTGGACAGGATCACGCCGGGGATGTCGAGCGGGGAGCGGTTGCGGCCGCCCTCCGGCTCGCGGATGACGAAGTAGGCGCCGGCCGCGGCGACGATGGCGAACGGGATGTTCACGAAGAACGTCCAGCGCCAGTCCAGGTACTCGGTGAGGAAGCCGCCCAGGATCAGACCGACCGCGCCGCCGCCGCCGGCGATCGCGCCGTAGATGCCGAACGCCTTGGCGCGCTCCTTGGCGTCGGTGAACATCACCGCGAGCAGGGAGAGCGCGGCGGGCGCGAGCAGCGCTCCGAAGACGCCCTGGAGAGCACGGGCGCCGAACATCATCGCCTCGTTGGTGGCCGCCCCGCCGAGCGCGGAGGCCGCGGCGAAACCGCCGAGCCCGAGGACGAACGCCCGCTTGCGGCCCCACAGGTCGGCTATCCGGCCGCCGAACAGGAGCAGACCGCCGAAGGCGAGGGCGTAGGCGGTGACGACCCACTGCCGGTTGCCGTCGGAGATGCCGAGGTCCTGCTGGGCGGAGGGCAGGGCGATGTTCACGATGGTGGCGTCAAGGACGACCATCAGCTGGGCCAGGGCGATGAAGACGAGCGCTTTCCAGCGGTTGGCGTCCGGTTCTCTGACCGGTGTGCCGAGTGTCTTCGAGGCTGTTTCAGACATGGGGATACCCACTTCGGGACTTCGTGACGGAAGAAGATGTCGAAAGGTGAAAGGTGACGGCTCGTCCACGGGGACGGGCCGCAGGGACTGTCGTTCAGGGTTCAGACGGGTGGGGCGGCCTGAACTCATCGGGCTGGGACGACCGGACGGATCCGATCGGCCGGGACGGGTCGGTCAGGGCCGGCGCAGATCCTCCAGAGTCACGGCCGTACCCGGCAGGACGGAGCGGGCGGGAGCCCGCAGCCCGTCCAGGAACAGCTGAAGGTGGCGGTGGACGAAGCGGTCGGCCTGGAAGCAGTCCGTGCCGGCCGGGGGCCGGCTGAGCTGGGCCACAGCGATCACGACGTCCCCCACGTCCACGTCGGACCGGAGCTGTCCGGCCGACCTGGCGCGGTCCATGACCTCCGCGATGAGCCGCTCGACTCGTTCGCGAGCGGCCTCCAGATCCGGGTGGTGCTGGTCGAACGTGCTGGAGACCATCGGGCACAGCGCGCTGATCCGCTCGTCGGCGGCGGCGTGCACGAAACGCTCCAGCGCCTCGAACGCGTCGCCGGTCTCCGTGAGCGCGGCCTCGGCGGCCGCGGCGGTGCGGTCCATGACCGAGCAGACGACCTCGCGGACGAGCGCGTCACGGTCCGGGAAGTTGCGGTACACCGTGGCATTGCCGACGCCTGCCCGGCGGGCGATCTCGTCGAGCGGCACCTCGGGGCCGTGCTCGACGAACATCTCCCGGGCGGCGGTGACGATCCGCTCCCGGTTGCGCAGGGCGTCGGCGCGGGGCCGGGGCACCTTGCGCGCTTCGGGGCCGGCGGTCTGCACGGCGTACTCCTGGTGGTGGAAAGTGGCTGGTGCTCCGATCCGGGGAGCGGGTCCCCGTTTCGGTCGGACACATGGCTAAACGGGGAGTAGGTCCCCGGTATTTCCCGCTCCCGAGGAAATTCTTTGTGACCTGACTCACAAGCAGCCTGGGGTGTGGCCCGCGAACCGGCTGACGCACCACCCCGCCCGCCACTGACGCCGCTACTGACGGGAAACCCACGATCGGTCTCCTCCAGCGCGCGTCCCCCCGGTCCGGCGACGCAGGGTGATCGGAAGGGTGCAGCCGGAGACGGGAGGCTGCCGTGGCGCGGGAGGTCCCTTGCAGGTCCCTTGCATACAGCCGCAGCCCCGGCGCCCCCGCCCGGACGGCACGGGGCCGCCCCGCGCCCGGATAGCCGGGCGGCGCCTGACCGCCCTGGCCTGCGTGAGCGCCCTGACCTTCACGGTCAGCACCTCGGCCGGCACGGGCGGGCTCAGGCCGGGCACCAGTACCGCGGGAGCAGGCCCGATCGTCCTGTCCCACACCCCCGCGCACGGCCCGTGCATGATCCGCGGCGCACGCGGGGTCCAGATGTCCGAGGGCATCCCGACCTCCACCGGCTACTCCCGCTCCACCGGCACCGTCCGCGCCCTCACCCTGATGATCGACTTCTCGGACGCCCCCGGCGAGGGCGACGCCCGGGACCGTTTCCGCGAGTTCTTCCCGCAGACCCGCGAGTGGTTCCGCACCAGCTCCTACGGCCGCCTCGACTACCGCCCCGAAACCCCCGTCCCCGGCTGGCTGCGGATGCCGAAGTCCTTCCGGGAGTACGGCATAGAGCGCGGGGCTCCGTTCGAGCCCGGCTACCGCACCCTGGTCCAGGACCTCGTCGCCGCGGCCGACCCGGAGGTGGACTTCCGCGCGTACGACCTGCTGAACGTGCTGGTGAGCCCCAACGCCGGCCCCTCCGCCCTGGACACGGTCCTGTCCGTCACCTTCGCCGGCAACCCCGACGCCCCGCTCGCCGACGGCGTACCCGTGGCCAACGCCTCCTTCGTCTACTCCCGCCAGGACGACGGCTCCGGCTCCTACGACCGCACCGGCTACCGCGTCCTCCCCCACGAGAACGGCCACGTCTTCGGCCTGCCCGACCTGTACACCGCGGAGGGCGGGGGCGCGGTCGGCCACTGGGACATCATGAGCGAGGACTGGGGCGCCAACAACGACTTCCTCGGCTGGCACAAGTGGAAGCTGGGCTGGCTCGACGCCGCCCAGGTCCACTGCGCGTCGTCCCCCGGCACCACGGAGTACACCCTGACGCCCCTCGCGGAAGCCGGTGGTTCCAAGCTCGTCTTCGTCCCCCTGGACGGCAGGACCGGCTACGCCGTCGAACTGCGCACCCGCGCCGGCAACGACGAGGCCGTGTGCCGCCCTGGCGTCCTGATCTACGAGGTCGACGCGGAGGTGGACACGGGCATGGGCCCGGTCACCGTCACCGACGCCCGCCGCAACAGCGGCGGCTGCACCCGCGCACCGAACGTCCACGCGGAACTGTCCGACGCGCCTTTCACCCCCGGGGAGACGTTCCGGGACGCGGGCCGGGGGATCACGATCGAGGTGGTGGGGGTGGGCGCGGGGGCCGGAGTGGCGGGGGCGGGGGTGGAGGGGGGATATCGGGTACGGGTCACACGGGACTAGCGCCACCCATCCGCCCTGGTCCCCTGGCCACCTGGCCACGTGGCACCGATCTCGGATCACTCGGATTACGGTGGGCCTGCCGCGACCGTCGCGAGCGCCGTACCGGAGAGCCGATGCCAGCGAAGCCCATGCCCGAGCCTCAGAAGGGTGCCGCCACGCCGGCCGACGAGACGGGGCAGAGGGACGTCCCGAGAGACGTCCCCGCGGAGGCGGTCACCCCTCTCATCCGCGGCATCGCGGTACTGCGGGAGCTCACGGAGGCGAACGGCACACTGAGCCTGAGCGGCCTGGAACGGGCCACCGGCCTCGCCCGCTCCACCGTCGACCGCATCACCGCCACGCTCGCCCGCATGGGCTACGTCCGCTTCGACGGCCGGGACGTCCACCTGTCCCCCCGCCTGATGGAACTGGGCAACGCCTACCTGTCCGCCCTGCGCCTGCCCGCGCTGCTCGCCCCGCACGCGGACGCGCTCGCCGACGAACTGGACGAGTCGGTCTCGCTCGCGGTCGCCGACCTCGACGGCATCCGCTTCATCCACCAGGCGACCCGCCGCCGCGCGATGTCCCTCAGCTTCCGCATCGGCGACCTGCTCCCCGCCGAACGCACCGCGCCCGGCCCGCTGTTCGCGACGGAGTGGACGGATACGGACTGGCAGCGCTGGCGGCAGCGCAGGGCGGCGGACCCGAGAGACCTGTCCTTCACGGCCGTACCGCCACGCACGTACGGGGCGGACGAGCGGGACGACGAGACGTTCGTACGCCGCACGCACGAGGCGTCGGCGAACGGCTGGTCCCTGGACGACCAGCTGATCGAGCCGGGACTGGTGGCGGTCTCGGTACCGGTCCGGGCCCCTGGCACGGACGGCGGGATCGCGTGCGTGGCGAGCGTGGTCAGCCACACGAGCCGCCACACCGCGCGGCACCTGCGCACGACGCTGCTCCCGAGACTGCGGTCCGCGGTGCGGGCCATGGAACGCGAACTCCGGGCCGCCCCGCCCCCCGAGCCCGGCCCGCCCCCGTCGGACCTGGCGCGCTGGACGGGCACGTCCAAGCAGCAACTGGGCCGCGAGTTCGTGGAGTCCCTGGCGCGTGGCCTGACGGTCGTCACGGCGTTCGGCGAGGACAGGCCGGAGCCGACCCTCACGGAGGTGGCCCGGGCGACGGGCCTGGCCAGGGCGACGGCCCGGCGCGCTCTGATCACCTACGAGCACCTGGGCCTGGTGGCCGCGACGGGCCGCACTTTCACCCTGACCCCCCGGATCCTGTCCCTCGGTTTCCCGCCCCTGTCCCGTACGTCCCTCCCCGAGATCGCCCGGCCCCACCTGGCCGACCTGACGTCCCGCATCCACGAATCGACGTCACTGGCGGTGCTGTCGGACTCGGGCGAGGAGATCCAGTACACGGCCCGGGTGGCGACGGCCCGGGTGATGAGCGTGAACATCACGGTGGGCACGCGGCTGCCGGCGTACGCGACGGCACTGGGCAGGGTCCTGCTGGCGGACGCGCCCACGCCGCTGCCAGGCCCTGGGAACCTGCGCGCTCTGACCCCCCACACGATCACGGACAAGCAGCGGCTGGAGCGGACCCTGGCCATGGTCCGCTCGCAGGGCTACGCCTTGGTGGACGAGGAGTTGGAAGAGGGCCTCCGCTCCCTGGCGGTCCCGATCCGCGACCGGTCGGGACGGGTGGTGGCGGCCCTGAACACGGCGATGCACGCGAGCCGCCGCACCCCGGGGGAGTGCGTGACGGACCTCCTCCCGGAACTGACGACGACGGCCACCCGCATCCAAACAGACCTCCACACAGCGTCCCGCTACACCCGGGTCCCCCCGTCCTGACCCACCCGGCCCACCCCGCGTCGCCCTCTCCCCCCGACACCCATCCATGACGCACCCCACCAACCCACCCACCGGCATCCCTGACCTGACCCCCCACCCGCCCGACCCACATCCGGTACGCTGACGCCTGTGGTCCTCCCAGACCACGGGCACGTCGCTGCTTGCGTCCACTGCCACTGCCTTCGTAGCTCAGGGGATAGAGCACCGCTCTCCTAAAGCGGGTGTCGCAGGTTCGAATCCTGCCGGGGGCACAGAGCAAAGGGCCAGCTCAGGAGGAGTTTCCTCCCAGGCTGGCCCTTCGGTGTTTCAGGGGTCGTGTCACACGCGTGCCACTACGGGCCCGCAGGGTCCTTCTCGGACTGATTCGGCGCCTTGTCGAAGAGGCGGCAGTTCTGCAATTCGGTCTGCGCACGGGCGGACGGTCCCGTTCAGCGCCTCCAGGTCGATGTCCCTGCGCCGCAGGGCCGCCGGCTCGCCACAGCGGAGCGTTGAAGACTTCCGGCACCGTGAGAACCGGCCTCCAGGTGCCGGCGGAGGAACGCGGGAAGAGTCACGGTCCGAGTCCCCGACCGTGACTCTCCGCGGCCCAGACATGTCGCGGGTGAGACCGCCCGCCGTGGCGAACAGATGCCCGCCGGGGAGGATAGTGGCGGCTCGGCAGCCTGCCCGGCCATCCGTCCAGCGAGCGCTGTGCCCTGGCTCCACCTACTTCACGCTGGGCTTTTCAGCCAAGCGATGAGGCGGTCCCACAAGCGATCCTTCGATCGACCATGTGCACCGTCCAGGCGTCGAGGAACGCGTGTGCGTCGCGCCGCCCCGTCCCGTTGGACCGGATCCGGCCCCGTTCGAGCCATCGGCTCCCCCGTGTGCGCACCCTTGCGCTCCGCCGACTCACACATGCAGCGCTGATGTGTTGGCACGCCGGCGAGCACGTGCTCCACGTGCCTCCCGCAGCCCTCATAGGTCACCTTCCGGCATGACTGGCAGACCGCACGTCGGCACATGATTCTCCTTTGACAGCACCCAATTAACGACCAGTAATATCAACAGTTTCGTCACAGTCAAATTCACAACTCCGCCACAAACACCTTCCGTACGTACACCACTTCCACGAACAACCGATCACATCGACAGGACGCGCGGCCATAACGGCGCGTCACGCCCCAATACTGCGTGGCGTACCTCACCTATCGATCTCACGCGGTGACGGTCGAAATCCCTCCGAGGTTGCTCGGGACATCGAAACAGTGGTTCCATCACGCCCGGTCGAGAAGGGAGGCACTACTCCGTGTTGTGAACTGGCCGTCACTGCGTCTTTCTTTCAGTTCGTCGACCCTGACGCGGCGAGGGCAAGAGACCGAGAACCGCAACCGCCTTCACGGAACGGGTGGTGTGCACCGGTCAGAAGGGAGCAATGTGAGTTGCTCGCACGCCGCAGGATGCCCCCTCTTCCCTTTGCTCAGGGCTAGCTTGCAAGGTTGGCGCGACTACTACTGCGACAGCGAGGATCAGTGGCTGGGCTGTGCGCGTTACCAGGTATCACTCACCGGCGAGCGTGTGCCGATCAGCCTGCTGCCCAACGGAGCCAGCGCGCGACACCTTGAAAACGGCGCCACCGGACAGAACCGGTCCGCCGCGTACCCAGAGCGCGGACCCCAGCAGGCCCCTCCACCACAACACCATCCCTGGCCGCCGGAGAACGCGTCCTGGTCGCAGCCGGCACCGACTCGGCCACCAGAGCCATCAGCACCTGCGCCCGCGGCAGCGGGAACTGTGGATCAGTTCGGGCTGACATCTCCGACAATACCGGTCTCGCACTACCGACCGTCACCATCGCCACAGCCCTTCCAGTCTCCAGAGCGTCCCTCTCGACGCACAGCGCATCGGCCCAGACCGAGGCGCGGCTGGTGGGCTCGATTCACCGAATGGATGGGAGGCCCCTCATGAGTGGCTACTGGCCCTGGTGGGCCGGCGCCGCCGGGCTTGCGCTGATCACCATCAACTACGCCCTCACCACGGACCGGTCTTTCGGAGTGTCGTCCGCGTGGGATCGCGTGTTGCACTGGCGCAGGGAGCGCCGCCTCGAGCAGACGGACGAGGAGTTCACCGACGAGCGTGCACTCGCTGACGCTCTCGCCGCAGCTACAGCGGAGCACTTCGGCACCAGCCCCACCGTGCCGCCGACTGCGCACGGGACGTCACAACTGCTCGAAACGGGCGTCGAACCGACCGTGCGTGAGGGCACCCCGGCAACGGGTCCCGGTCCCGCCCCGTTGGTCACCCAGGCTGCCCTGTTGGTATCCATCTTCTTCGGCGGATTGATCGCCGCGGTCACCTCCGGGCGGTTCCACCTCCGCTTCGACATGGGCCCCGGGTTCCGGAACGTGGTCACCGCAAACCCAACCACCATGGTCGTCCTGCTGTTCGTCGGAGGCGTGCTGGTCGGTTTCGGCACTCGGCTGGCCGGTGGGTGCAGCTCCGGTCACGGACTCAACGGCTGCGGCCGTCTGCGCCCGGTCAGCCTCGTCGCGACCGCCGTGTTCTTCGGCACCGCCGTCGCGGCGTCGTTCCTGCTGTGGAAGGTGATCTGATGCGTACCCGGGGTGCGATTCTGCTGGCCAACATCATCACTGGGCTGGCTCTCGGCTATACCGTCTCCAATATCGGCTTCGGCGACTACACCGAGCTGAACCGCATGTTCACCTTCCAGGACCTGCGTATGCTCCTCTCCTTCGCCGGCGCCGTCGTGATCATCGTGTGCGCATTCGCTCTGCTGCGGGTCCGCCGTACTCCGGGGCGTATTCACGCCGGCGTGATCCCCGGCGCGGTGCTGTTCGGTACGGGCTGGGCAATCTCCGGGGGGTGCCCGGCAATCCCGATCGTTCAGGTCGCGAGCGGATACCTGCCCGCCCTGGTCACCATCGTCGGTGTCACCGTCGGTATCCGGCTGTGCCGCTGGGCCAACGCCCGCTACCTCCACATGGACCGCGGTTCCTGCGGCCTGTGACCAAGGACGTCCATCGACAGCCCCGTGGTGGTTGCTGTACAGCAGCGGAGTACAGCAACCACCACAACCGCAGCCGACCACCAGAGCCCGTCGATGCCCCCCACGACCAGCGTCCCGGACCGCCAGGACAATCGGGCGGAGAGTTCGGGACGAAGAGGTCGCCGTGCCACGGTCGTGCCAGAAGCAGGGGTCAGCAGCGGTCAACCAGGTTTGCCACGGGTAAAACCGGGCCCGCCAGCTCGGTCAGCAAAGCCGCATGTGACCTGCTGTGCGGCCCAGCCTCTCTCCTAAAGCGGGTGTCGCAGGTTCGAATCCTGCCGGGGGCACCAGCCAAGGGCCCCGGACCGATCATGGTCCGGGGCCCTTGACGTGCACTTCTGACATCAACGAGGGCGGTCAATAGCGCCCTCGTTCCGGCTACCAGCGGATCGTCTGGCCCTCCGGGGTAACGCTGACAGTGAACTCCTCCAGTTCTGGTGAGCCGGCGGCGTACCAGCGGCCGAACTGATCTTCCACGCGGTTCCACAGCCCCTCCGGCCCGCCTTGCCGGACCAGCCACCGGCCGCCGTGCCGATGACGGTCACCGGTACGTCGGCCGCCTTCGGGACACGCTCTTGGAAGAGGTGCGCCGTGCCCGCTACGTCGTCGTCGATGTCGGCTGCTGAGACCTCGGCGACCTTGACGACGGACGAGACGCCGTCGACTCGGTACGGGGGGTTGTGCAGCGGCTTGTAGATGACCGAGCTGTGCGCCTTGATGAACTGGCGGGCGGCGTCGGGGCTTGAGGTGATCAGGGTGGGCGGGACCAGGAACCCCACGTCGGCCGCTGTGACGAGCCCGGCCGGTTTGAACTCGGCGTCTCCGATGCGGTGCGGGTGGTTGACGTAGAGGCAGCTCGGCAGTGTCGACAGGACTCCACCGAGCCCGTAGCGGGCTTGAGTGATAACGCACCTGGCGTCCTGCTCGTCGAGGTTCGGGAAGGCGAACTGGGTCGGTCGGCGGTAGTACAGGGCGCGGACGTTGGCCAGGTCCGCGGTGCGGGAGGGTGTGTAAAGGCGGCAGTGCAGGCCATGCTCGGTGATGTGTGCCTCCACCGACAGCGATGCGGGGAAGTCCCCCGAGTCGAGCCGCACGACCGGGACACCCCGGTCGTACAGCTCGCGGATCACCACGTCAGCAGTGGGGTCGTGCAGGCTGGTGACGACCAACACCGGACGTGGGCCATTCACTGGTCGCTGTCGCTCCCCGAGTCCGTGTCCGTGGAGCCCTGACCCGATCCGTCCGGGCTGGTGCCGGTCGCCGGGCTGGTGCCAGTGCTGGTGTTGTGCTTGCCCATCTCCAGGACCTGACCGGCTCCGTCGTAGAACACGCCCGTCTGCGTGATCGGGTCCAGCTGGGCCCGGGCGGCGGGGGCCATCGTCGGGTAGGGCCTCATGCGGGCCAAGCCCCACGGCCGGGCGCTTACCAGGCACTGCGGAATCGCAGGGGTCGCGGGCAGACGGTCAGAGTGAACGAACATGCCTCTCCTCTGTGTCGCACTGAGGAACCCGCCGGACGGCGAGTCGTGAGGGGGCGCCCGGGACGTAGTGGGGACGTGCCCCCGGCGCCCGTTCCACCCGCGCCGAATCTCGTTCGTTGCACGATGCGGCGGTCGCCGCGGGCGGAGCTTGCGGACCGCGGCGAAAGCCTCCGCCGGTCAGTGAGGCTGTGCTCCTACGCGCAGGCCGTTCCAAGCCCCGGCCGGCGTATCAGGAACAGGGATGAGTTCACCGGGCCGTTCAAGCAGGCCCAGCAACGCTCGCGCGTTCACTCCGGCGTCATGCAGGCGAGTCGCCGGATCAGCCGACGGGACCTTCTCCTCCAGCAGTTCGCCCGAGCGCCTCAGGACGATGCGCGCCGTGCCCTGCATCCCCTCCTGCATCCGCGGCACGAGCCTTGCCAGCATGGGCGCCAGCCGTCGGACGTACCCCTCCATCTCCAGAAGACGTGCCTGCTGTTCGTCCGGCTGCCCTCCAGAGCTCCACAGCACTTCCTCGCACCGCCGCCGGATCTCGTCCGCGTTGAACGGCGCCGCCTGACTAACTCCCATCGCCGGCCTCCTGCCCCGAGAGCAGTTGCTGTGCCAGCTGAACCAGCTGCGCGACGGCGTCGGCGTCACACAGCTTGCCCGGCCTGCTCATGGGGACAGCCCAGTGCGCCGGGGAGTCTTCGCAGGTCGTCGACGTGACGGGCGGGACTCCGAGCCAGGTACCCCATGTCAGGCACTCGGCGTCCGGGTGCTGCCAGGCCACGCCCGTGCTCGGCGGAACCAGCGCGTAGTAGCGGCTGCGGGAGGCGATGACAGGGCCGCCGTCGAACACCTTGGCCAGATAGGCGCTCACCTCAGCGGGGTCGATGCTGGAGGCGGCAACGCGTACGGAGTCCCCGGGCAAGCGAATGGCGGTGAACAAGTCGCCGCACCGAAGCAAGGTCAAGGCGCCCTCGTCCCATTCCCTCCGCGCCTGTTGGACGTCGGAAGCGGCGGCCAGTAGCCAGTCCTCGATCACGAGGACGCGATTACGGTCGCTCGAGATCGCGGGCGCCCGGGAGTTCGCCAAATCGACTGATCTCGTGCGGTGTTGGGTAGTCTCGCGCATGGTGGCGACTCCTCGCAGTCGTCCATGCCCAGGCAGGCCGTCTGGACCCGGCCGCCGGAGCTCTTCGCGTCCAGAGTGGTCTTCTCGCGAAGAGCCCACTTCCCGCAGCGCGGTATACCCATGATGGGTAGAGCCCCAGCCAGACAATCCCGCAGACTCAGGCGAGCAGGAAGTGCCGCATGATTCACCAGCCACCGACAGCGCTGCCAAGGGAACTCCTCACTGACGAGGAGATGCGCCGAGCACTGGAGGCGCACGACTTCGGGACGGTGTTCCGACTCGCGAGAAGCCGTGCCGGGATCAGCTACTCACGCATCGCCGCGGAGTGTGACATCAAGCCGGACCGGGTCGGCACGCTGGCCAAGGGACAAGGCAAGATCACGACGATCGACAAGGTCCGGCAGATCGCGGACGCGCTCCGGGTACCGGGGGACATGGTGGGCCTGGCTCCCCGCCCGTGGGAAACCGGCGAACATCTTGCGCCCACGTACGACCCACAGATCGGAGTGACCAGCGTGCGCCGCAGAACCGTCCTCCAAGCCGCCACCAGCACCGGCCTGGCCGCCGCCCTTCCGGCGCTGACGAAACCGCCGGCGCCCCGGCACCTCTCCAACAGTGATGTCGAGCGGTTGTGACACCGCACGGCCCGTCTGCGCCGACTCGACGAAATCCTCGGCGGTGGCGACACATACCGCGTGTACCTCGGCGAGTACCAGGCCACCAAGGCCTTGTTGCGCACCTCCACCTTCACCCCGGAGGCCCGCCGCCGCATGGTGGCACTGCTCGCTGAGCAAGCGCAGCAAGCGGGTTGGGCCGCATTCGACGGAGGCCAGCAGAAGCAGGCCGCGAGCCTGTACGAGGAGAGTCGGCACGCGGCCCGCGAAGCTGCTGAAAGTGATCTCCTCGGCAACGCTTACGCGTTCCTCGGCTACCAGGCCGCCGACCGGAATGTGGCGGTCGAGATGGCTGCGAGCAGTTGCTCCACCATCACCCCCAGCACGCCCGCCGGTGTACGTGCGCTCCTGCACGAGCGCATGGCGTGGGCCTGTGCTCTTGCGGATCAGCCTCACCTGGTCGAGCAGGCCCTGGATGCCGCGCGGGCCGCTCTCCAAGAGCAGCAGGACGGGGAGCCGCAGCCGGACTGGGCAGCCTGGGTCGACCAGACGGAACTGGACATCATGACCGGCCGGTGCTGGACCGAACTACGCCGCCCTCTGCGGGCTGTGCCGGTCCTCACGCGAGCGCTCGAACGCTTCGACGATCACCACGCCCGGGACAAGGCCCTGTACCTGTCCTGGCTGGCCGACGCCTACCTGGCCGCCGGCGAGGTCGAGGAAGCCGCGCGGGTGACAGGCCGCGCCTGGGACCTGTCCGTCGGAGTCGCGTCCGTACGTCCCCGGCAGCGCCTGGCCCCGGTGCTGGAACAATTGCGCCAGCACCAGAACGTGGGCCTCGTCCGGAACGTGTTGGAGAAGGTCGCCTAGTTCTCGACGGTGTCCTCGATCCACTTCATACACCGCTGCGCCCCGTGGATCGGTGCGGCGATCACCTCGGGGTTGTCCCACGGGTGGTTCTTCAGTAGGTACGTCTCGAGCTCGGGATAGCGGTCACGCGTGGTGGTGAGCAGCAGCCGCCACTCCTCCCCTTCGCCGAACTCGCCGAGGTGCCAGAACACGGACACCACAGGGCCGATGATCTGTGACCCTGCGGCAAGACGCCCCTTGACTGCTCCCTTGGCGAGCTCGACGGCTTGCTCACGTTCCGGTGTGGCGGTCGACACCTGCAGAAACTCAGTCATGCGGTGAGCGTAGCGATCAGGGGCCGCTCCGTAGAGACCGCCGGGCACGGCCCGTGCGCTTCACAACGCCCCCCGCACTCCGGCCGGCCAGCGGTCTTCCTGTTGTTAGCACCCTCCCCACGGCGCGGCGAACTCCGCACCGACGTGCACGACTTCGAGCCCGCAGGGTGTCGAGTCTCGGTTGATGGTTGACGGGTTGGCGTCGGGTGATGCTTGACGTCTTCCCTAGACGATCTTCCGGCGATTGTGTTCGCCTGACTTGCGGGAACCACCACCTCCTGGTGACATGCGGGACGGTGGTGATCAGCTCCTGGCCGTGAAAGACCCGCCGGACGAGCCCGGACGTCTGCGAACCATCAGCCCAGGTGAACGGCATGCCCTCCCAAGGCACCACGCCTACCTGAGTTGCTTCGGGACGAAGAAGACCTGGGCCAAAAGCCGTCGCACTCGATCAGTGAGCCATCAAGGCTCACTGCGCAGGAATCTCCATGAAGGGCCGGCACAGGAGTTCCTGCCGCCGTCGCGGTAGGTCGCCGGCCGATGCGCGGCGCGCTGCGAGCAGCCGAGGAGACCGGTCAGTCGGCATTGCTCAAGCGGAGTCGACTTCCAGGAGATGCTCTCGATGCCGTCCGCACCAAAGCTGGTGCCGCTCATCTGCAGTGAGACGTGGCATTCGGTGCGACCTATGCACCTCTCACCTCTGGATGCACTTGGTTAACTACTACCTGGGCCGCCAGGCCTGCGGTAAGCGGACGTATTAATTCCGTGCACATATATGCCGTCAATGCGGGGTAACCAAGATTTCAGCACCTCCCGGTGCGGCACGAGTGAGCCGCGGTGTGACATAGCCGGTCATATTCTTTCGATCGCGAGGGCGCGGCATGGACAGTTCCATTGTCACGGCATTCATTGCCACGGGTTCATCTCTTGCGGCGCTCTACTTAGGGACACACACAGAAATGATCAAGGAGCGCCTAAAGCGCAAGCAGAAGCGCGAAGACGAGGAGGAAATGAAGATAAGCAAATTGAATGCTGAACTCTTCATCCATATGTGCACCATCCGTGATGTGTCACGGAATCAAATCGCGAAATTCACGCAATTGCAAGAGAAGATCGACAGTTCGGATGACAGTCCAAGCCGGGAAGAGTTGAGCAGTCTATTCCACAGCATACGTAGCACCATCTCAACACACACAGATGTGGTCCTAGAAGTTGCCCCCATCTGTCCAGCCGTC
This sequence comes from Streptomyces sp. NPDC047880, assembly GCF_040706515.1. Taxonomy (NCBI): domain Bacteria; kingdom Bacillati; phylum Actinomycetota; class Actinomycetes; order Kitasatosporales; family Streptomycetaceae; genus Streptomyces; species Streptomyces sp. NPDC047880. The sequence continues at coordinate 236,834 of NZ_JBEZOK010000010.1, forward strand.
CGCGACGCATGGTTTCACTTCGATATCCTACGTACCCAATATATGGATGAGGTCGACGGTTGCGCACGTGGGGGCGAATGGCGCGCAAGCGAATTGGGACTCCTGCTTGATGCAGTGAAGGCGGCACGTAGTGATCTCGTTGAAGAGTTGAAAGCCGCCGCAAAAACACTGGGTTACTCACTTCTCGTGCGGCATGTTGATGTCGACGATCAGCATGCGCCATGATGAGGGAACTCTTGCTTCCTGCGATCGTTATGATCGCGATGGCGCTCTACTTCGTCCTACTATATAGGGCGAATCACAAAAAGGCCGCCAAGGCGTCAGCTCAGCTCTTCGTCGGCATGATTAGAGTGCGCTCACTCGGAGGGTCGCACGCCCTGTCGCTAGTTGCGCGCGCAGCAGAATGTGTGACTGACTGCACATCCAAGGCGCAAAATTTTGTGGGCGTGTTACCTGAGATGGAAAATGCTGCAGGACCCCATGTGATGATGTTGTACTACAAGTACAGGCCAGAATTTCGCGATCTTCATAAGAGTTGGGTCGATGCAGTCCACAGTCTGGCCTCAGAATTTCCTGACGTGGGAGACGCCTGGCGTGTCTGGGTGGCTGCTTACAGCGACATGGCAAAGCTGCCACCTGAGGCAAGCCAAGAGGATGCGGAGCGTATTCTCGGAGAACTGAGATCGGCCAAAAAGCGCGTCATTCGCTCCCTATCGGAGATTGTGCTCTTGGTGTGCGTTCTTGAGTCCTGACTGCGGTCTCCAGGTCCGTCTACGATGCACAGGGTGAGTCGAGGGACGATGCTCCAGAGAAGGGCATGGCCCTGTCCGGCGCGGTCAGGAGTGGCAGGGCATCGTGGACGGGTCCGTCGGCCAGCAGAAGCGCGGGCGTGGCACCACGGACGAACAGCGTGCTCTCAGGGTTCAGCAGCACGAGACTACTCTCGCAAGCTGGGGCATCGGGGCGGCAGAGGGGTGCCGAGACGGGCAACGAATGCGCGTCGGCCAGAGCCTTCGAACCGACGCCTGACATCTATCGTTGACATCAACGACCTCGGACAGCGGCGCACCTCCAGAAAAACCGGCATACGACGCTCGGCAGCAAGACGCCCGAGTCCGCAGAGGCCTGATCGAACTCCTAAAGCGGTGTCGCAGGTTCGAATCCCGCAGCGGGCGTAGGTCGTCAGGAGCACGGCGACGCTGTTCCCGGCCACTCCGCCACCTGGGTGGGTGGGATCCCGTCGTTCGGCCACTTCGTCAGGCGCGTGTTCCGGTTGTCGTAGACGCGCCGTCCGATGGGCGACCCGAAGACGTGTGGGGGCAGTACGGCCTTACGGGCGTTGCGCCACGCCCGACGGATGACGGAACCGGCGAGGACGCCGCCCAACTCGCCTTGGAGGCTCGGGACCAGGTAGCGCGTGCCGCGTCTGATCCCCGGTGCCCGAGCCGAGATCATCTCCAGCACGGGCCACGGGCCGCAGATTGACCATGCGGAGGAGATCAACCGCCGGATGCTGAACTTCATGACCTCAGTCGACTGACAACCGCCCCGGCGATGGGCCAGGACGGTGTCGAGGAGTTTCCCAAGCTGAGGTCACGGGGGGGCGTGGCCCGTCAGTCCACCCAGACGAGCATCTCGTCATCCGCCCCGGCAGCAGCGTCGAAGAACTGTGTGAGGCCGTCGTACCAGGGGCGCCCCCACTCCAGCGAGTTGCCCTCACTCCATCCGAGCGGATACACCTCGGCGCTGGTCAGTTCAGCAGGCTCCACGCCATTGATGAGCTGGGCTAGCTGGTAGCCCGCAGAGCTTCCGCCGCGAGCTGGACCCGCTCAGGCCGCAGGTACCTCGGAGGCCCGTACCCCCAGTCCTCGTCCTCTGCGAACGGCTCCTCACCGTGGATCACGTTCACGGGGAACTCGGCGCGCGCCAGCAGGAAGCGGAGCATGTCCCACGTCTTGTACGTGGTGAAGTGGCGCGCTTCAGCCGGCCCAGGCTCCGTCTCCTCCTCGGAGTCCTGGACCTCTTCGACGAAGTCCAGTGCCCAGTCGGGATCTCGTATCGCTCAGTCGAGCTCAGCGGCCGTGACACGTAGGTACTCGCCGATCATGCCCATGGACGGACACTAGGCGAGGCCACAGACAACGGCCGTCGGACGAACCGTCTCAGTTTTCGTCTCATTCAGCCCGGTTCACCGGCGTTCAGCCGAGACCAGGAGCCGATCCCAGCTCGGTGCCGAACTGCCAATGAACGCAGGTGAACGGCCTTGCACGCACCCCGCCACCCCACCAACACAGTTGAAAGGATGCGCCGTGCGCTTGCCACTTGTTCTCTCCGGACGTCCTGGGAACGCCGCGTGGAAAGCCTTCGGCGAGTTTCTCCTGGACGAGATCGAAGCTCCCCTACGTATCTGGCCAGGCCCCGGATCCTGGCGTGGGGCGTTTCGCTCGGAGAGGTTCGGGGACACGGTGAGCGGAGGTCGCATCGCATGCGAGTTCGAAAGTGAGCTGGCATTCAATTCGTCCGCCCGCTCTGCCGTCCGGCTTCGATCGCGGGCGGCAGCGCTGTGCTGTGTTCAGGGGGCTACGCGGCGGGCCACGAACGGCGAACCGCAGGTGATCGACGAGTCCCGAGGCGGGCGCTGCTTTCTCGACGCTCACTCCGTCGAGGTGGCCGAAGACGACGGCGTGCGAATCTTCCTGTCGCTACTGGACGGCGGCGACCATGGCGGGGGCATGGCGGTGACGCTGGACAGCGTCGAGAACGACGATCGCCGCATCCTGCACAGGATCGCCGGCCTCGTGGCCGACCTGCTCGTGATCAAGCACAGCTACTCCGACCTCTTCTGCGGTGTCCGACTCAGGGAACCGATCCGACAGGCTGATCAAGGAGCACGATGCCGGGGAGGAGGACTTCGGGGAGGAGCAGATGATCGACTGGGTGTCCAGAGGGAGAGAACCGGCCGCGGAATCCGGGCGGGGGCGCGCTCCCTGTCCCCCCACGCTCGAGCGGACGCGGGGCGGACACACCACGGATGACGCGACGCTGCTCCCGGTGGAGTGGCGTGGCTGACCTCACTCCGGCGGCAGCTGCGCGCTCGCGGTCTCGATGAGTATCTGATGCGCCTGGGTGACGTTGTCGGCCCGGACGGCCCGGGCCATCGCGGCGCGGGCGGCCTCGGGTGCTGTGTCCGGCGGAATCACCAGCAGTGAGAAGATGTCCTGGTCACCTCGGGTGATCAGCACGGTGTCGTCGCCCAGCGGGAAGGAGTCGATGTGTACCACCCGGTCGTCGACGACGATCCGCGTCGGGAGCCCTTCCCAGGCCGTGCTGTCCAGCCCGACGCGCGTGACGGGGCCGAGATGACCGGTGAGGGCGCTCAGCAGCGCGGGCAGCTCGGCAGCGATGTCCTGCGACCGCGGCCACCACGCACCGTCCAGGACGCCTGCGCGCGACTCCGTGGTCTCCAGCCGGAGCAGCGCACACCCCGGCTGCACGGCCTTGTGAACGCCACTGGGCAGACGCCGGGAAACAGGCCGTGCATCGGAGTCGGTCATGAGGATCACCCGTCTTCGGGAATCGGTGCGATCACGGGAATCGCCTCGACCTTTACACGTTACTCCTCGTGCCACGGGCGCCGATTTTCCAGATTCGCCATGTCGCGGCAGCCAGTCGGCCGGAAACGGATTCGGCCCACAGCCCATATGAGGCCGGGAAGCCCCGTGAACACGTGAGCCACGGAGGGGTGTTTTCCCGGCACAGGCACCATGTAGTCGACGTTTCCGCAGGTCACAGCCTCACCCCGAGTACCTCCTCAACCGGGTCTCGCGGGTTCGAATGCTGCCGGGGGCAGAAAAGACCGGGCCAGCTCAGGAGCGTCTTCTTCCCAGGCTGGCCCTTCGTCGTGTCCGGGGTCGTGCGGCCGAAGACCCGGCCCCGGGCCAGGACCCGGCCAGTAGCCCACGTCCTGGCTACGGCCGCCGCGATTCCTCACCGGGTTGCTCTCAGTTCGCTTCGTCTTGCTGCTGCCAGACACGAGGCCAGTTGCCGGACGGTGGAGGGGGCCCCGCTATGCCCAGGTCTCGCCGCGCGAGAGCATAGAAGTCATCACGTGCTCGGCTCATCTGCCCGACTGCTCTCTCCCAGCCGGCGGGGTCCTCCTTCAGACCGCGAGCATAGAGTTCGACGTTCCACACGGCTTCATGCCACTTACGAGCCGCCGCTATGGTCTCAGCATCCCCGACGAGCAGCACCGTCTCCCACTCGGCCGCACGCCGTGCCTCGGCCTCGCTGAGCTGTATGAGACCCTGCTCCGGATCCAGTGGGTCCACAGCGTGCTGAAAGCCCCTCGCAGCCCCTATGCGCTGGGCGATGTTGATCTGATGCTTCAAGCTGTTCGTGTAGGACGCGTAGGTATCCAGTCTTTTCTGATCCCAGCGTTCAGCTCTTGCCCGTCGCCACCGGCTCCGTTCCGTAAGGCTGGTTGCCACGTAGGAGCCTATGGCTCCCACGGCAACGCCGGCCAGAGCAGGCAACTGCTCCCACAATGTCGATCCCCCCCATGACTCGCGCGGACAGTCGGAGACACGGTGCCGTACTCAGGGGCTTCGGGGTAGGTGGTCTGCCCGCGACCTCACGGCGTGCAGCGCGCACTTCAGCCAGCGCGGGCCCAGGTGCCCGACGCATCCGGTCGAGATCCGGACACCCGCAGCCACAGCGGCTTCCCCTCCTGATCTCCGCAAAAACACCGATCAGACGGTTTCTGGCATCTAGGGCCGGCATCGACTACGCCGGGCGGGGTCACCTGAATCAGGGGCCGCCCTCGCGCCTCGTGGGCTCAGTCATGGCTCGACACCACGACGAACAAGCACGCGGCTGCAGCGACTGCGCAGAGAACGGCGGTGGTGATCAGCACGCAGCCGAGTACTCCCGCAGACCAGGCCGTCGCCGACCAGCCGAACCGTGTTGCTCGTTCGGCCTGCTGCACTGCTTCGTGGTGGTCGCTGTCGTCGTACCAGCCGTGATCAGCCATCGTGCTTCTGCGGTGTCTGCCGGCCGACGATCGCCCGTAGTGCCGCGAGGTGGCCTTGGTAGGCCTTGTGGCCCTGTGGGGTCAGGCGTAGCCAGACTCGTTGGCGGGTGTCGCGTACCGCCTTGCGTTGTTCGACGTAGCCGGCCTCGATCAGGGCGCCGGCGTGCTTGCTCAGTACGGATGCCGACAGGCCGAGTTGCTCCTGCAGCACGGCGAACTCGGCCTCGCCCGTGGTGTCGAGCAACGCACAGACGCGCAGCCGGTTGGGTGAGTGGACGAGGTTGTCGAAGCCGTCCATCGGGTCGGCGGGCCCGGTGCTCATGAGGCCTTCCGGTGCAGCCGTACGAAGCTGAGATGGAAGCCCACGGACACCGCGGCCGCGGCCGCCGCGGCGAGGACGAGCCAGCTTGCCTGGCCGGTGGCTCGGAAGACCCAGGCCGGTCCCACCAGCAGCGCCGGCATGCCGATCGCCAGGGGGACGGTCGCCCGTTCGGGCAGCACGTCGAACCGGAGTGCCACACCGGTGCGTTGCCTCCAGGAGCGGGCGGCGACTGCGAACAACATCACGTACGCCGCCGTGATGACCAGCAGCGCTGCCGCCCAGGCCGCCTTCGGCAGCAGCCACCGCTCGTCGGCGAGCAGCCCTCCGTACGCGACGGGGAAGAACGCCACGTAGGCGGTGAGGACGGTGGCGAACCAGGTCGGCCACGGCGTGGCCGACAGGGCGGTGGCCGACGCCCTGATGCGAGCTGCCTCGGCCAGCGTCGCTCGCGCCTCGTCCGACGTGGGGAGAGGGTGACGGTCAGGGAGGCTCGCACCAGTTTCCATGCCGGAAAGACTAGGCTTGTCTTTCCGGTGTGGCAAGTGAAGGTTTTCCAGTGTGGAAAGAGTGGTTGTCGAGCGTCGGAGCGTCTTAGTGGTGCCAGCCCCGCCCCCGTGTTGTAGGCGTCCTTCGGGGTCCTCGGTGATCCGGCCGCGGGCGATGGTCGTGTCGGTCTCCGGCTCCATGGCTTCCGGGCCGGTGTCGAGGTGAGTGCGGAGGAGGTGGGAGACCTCGGGGGCGGTCGATGACCGACTTGTACGCCGCCCCGCTTCGGTAGCGGGGCCCCAGAGGGCTCGCCGCGCCGGAAAAGGTTTTGAGGAACCTGGTGGGCCGCTGCTACTTTCCCGGTGGACCGTGCAGTCGTCGTAGGAGGTGAGACCCGTGAACGCAGTTATCCGTGGGTGCTCCCTCATCCCGTCACGGTCCGGCGGCTGACGTTCGGTGTCGCCAGGAGCGCCTGAGTTCGAGGCACTCCTGGAAGGGAGACTCCGATGGACACAAAGCCTTTTGCATCCGGCCTGAGCGAGAACGCGGTGGTGATCACGCGTGTCGCGGACAGGCAATGGCACGCCCTGCACGACGACTTGGTGGTCGGTCGCGGGCATGCGCAGTACCGGCCCGACGGGCGCCTGTTCGCCAGCATCGACTCCTGGCACGACGTCGTCTTCGACCGGCTCGCCCAGGTGATGGTGGCGGAACTGCCCTCACCGCAGTACACGGTGGTCGACGAAGCGGACGTCGAGCTGACGGCCCGGTGGCGGCGGGCCGGTTTCGCGGTCGGGCGCCGCGAGTGGGAGTACGCCGTACCGACCGACCCGCGGGTCACAGGGCTCGAAGCGGTCCTGCCGCCTCCGGGCGTGACGATCGTGCCCGCCGGTCAGGCTGACGAGGGTCTGCTGCGGGAAGTGGACCGCGCGATCCGGGACGAGGTCGAGACCACCGTCGGGTGGTGGCAGTCGATGCCCGCGGAGGTGTTTCCCCGCACCGAGGGCGACACCGTCGTCGACCCGTCCAAGTACGCCGTCGCCTCGGCGCCGGGCCGCTACCTGGGGCTGATCCGGGTGGTGACTCCGATTCGGCCGCGCATCGGGCTGGTCGCGGTCCGGGCCGGCGAGCAGCGCCGCGGCATCGGGCGGGCACTGCTGGCCCACGCGCTGCTGACGGCCCACCGCTCCGGGTTCGCCACGGCCTGGACCGAGGTTCACGAGTCCAACCGCGCGGCCACTGCGCTGTTCGAGGGCGTCGGCGCCCGGCCGATCAGCAGCAACCTGGAGCTGGTGCGATGACCAGGAACAAGAACGTCATCGAGGTCGAGGGCAGAGTCGTCGAGTGCCTGCGCAGCGCCATGTTCACCGTGGAACTGGAGAACGGACACCAGGTGCTGGCGCACATCAGCGGGAAGATCCGCAAGAACTACATCAAGATCATGCTGGAGGACCGGGTGCTGGTGGAGCTCCCGCCGTACGACCTCACGCGTGGGCGGATCGTGTTCCGGTACCGGAACTAGCCTAGGCCGTTTCTGATGGCTCTTGGACGGTGTCTCGGAGCCAGATGACGATCGCGGTGACGGTCAGGGTGCCGTTGAAGATGTAGTCGCGTTT